>CALCOR010000068.1 GCA_937897085.1 uncultured euryarchaeote
CCCTCTTCAACCGTTTTAGTTGATATGCGACTGCCTGACGAGACAGACCAACTTCATCAGCGATCTCTTGCTGAGTCCACCCCAATGCTCGAAATTTCACAATCTTGGCTATCTGCTCGGGCGTCGCCATATACCTTTGAGGGTGTATTATGCTATAAATCTTGGCATAATGCCAAATTATTGGGCATTTTGGCAACTTCTTAGCACTATGGCGAGGGGTAAGAGTCGCTATGTGTCAAAGCCTGCTGCGAGCGCCATGGAGGAGGCGCTGTTCTGCCGACTGTGGGAGGAGGTCGACTTCGATGACCACCCCCATCATGGTGGCCACGAACCGAATCCAGAGGGTGAGTTGCGCTTCTCGGCGAGTGATGAGGCGATCACGATAGGCGATGACCGCCTGACATTCCGACTCGGCCTCGGAGACGATGGAGAGGACTCCATCCATCGCTGGACGGTCTGCTCGATTCGCATGAACGACGGTCCGGAACGGCTTGGAGAGCACAGATGGTCGCTGTCTCCCGCGGAGCTCGGTGGTCAGTTGACTGGATTCGTGAACGGTTGCATCGGCATTCAGGAATTGGATCTGCCCATGGTGGTCGAAGAGCGCTCCCTGCTCGCCTCTCTCAGGGCTCGTCTGCAACCGATGCTCCCGGGCTGGACCTGGCATCTCGAGGTGGACAACAAGCCCGACCGTATGGGATGGTACGTGCGCGCACCAGCAGACTGGGACAGTCTGTTCACCATCTTCGTCGGTCTGGGCTGGCATCCTGATTCTGCAGAAGATCGCACGGGTTTCCTGCTGTTCGAACGGGCGCCGCCTGGTGAATTGGACCGCGCTGACGAGGATGAGTCAAATCGCCTTGATTCCCTGCGTACTGTCGCTCTGTGCAACGAACAGCGCGGCGCACTTTCAGCGTTGGCCATCGATTCTACCTGGTCTCATCGCGCTGAACCGCATATCCTTCCTGACCTGCCGGGTCGGGTGGAGTTGTGGCCGCCGAGCATGGGTCGCTGGCCGCTACTGGTCGCAAGGAGCGATCCAGACCTCACTGACGGCGATGTCACTGTGTGGGCTGCGGCGATCGTGAGCGCGCTGCAGCCGGCGATATCCACGCTGCCAGCCCGCATCGATGGGCTCAGTTGGCGTTGACGGACACACCCTCGGTGTCGATGTCCCACTCGATGAGAGTCCATCCTGCCGCTTCGCACGCAGCTTCCACGAGTTCCCTGCGGCCCATGTTCGCAAGCAGCACGAGACAACCTCCACCACCAGCGCCGAGTGCCTTCCAGCCGAGGACGTTCTTCGCTTCCAGCAACGGGTCGACGACAGAGCGGAACGGGTCGTGCAATCCGGGGTCGAGTAGGTCGACCCCGCGGCAGACCTCGTTGAAGGCGGTGATGACCTCATCTCGCCGATCCTGTTGCAACCCACTCGCCATCTGGCGGGCCGCCATGCGGATTACCATCAGCCCTTCTCGGACCTTCTCATCACCGTCGGCATAGCGCTCCCAGATCATCGTGTGCAGGTCTCCAGAGACATGTGGGATGCCGGTGTTGGCGAGCACCAGGTGCTTGCTCAGCCAGCGCTGTGCAGAACGGATCGGGCTGAACGGCATCTCTTCCACATCATCACCCATGAACAGCAGATGGTTCCATCCACCATGCGCCGCTGCCCACTGGTCCTGTCGGCCACCCTTGTTGCCGAGCAACGACTCGAACTGGAACGCCTGCTCGGCCACCGTCTGTCGCTCGGTATCCCCAAGTTCAGACATCCCCTCAATCGCCGCAAGCAAGGCCACGTTGATCGCTCCGGTAGTGCCGAGCCCAGATCCCACAGGAACGTCGCAGGTGTAGTTCACTGACAGGATTCCGCCATCATTCACCTCCAAGGTGGCTCTAGCGTAACTGTCGATGGCCAGATTGACCACCTCTCCACCCACATCGTGCGTGTACGGTTCGACATCCGTCCAACCGCCAGCGAGGTCGATGCGCACCGGCGCCCGCGCCTCTACCTTACGTCCCATCGAGCCGCCGGAGCCGTTCAGTCCCATCAACCCTCGGCCGGCAGGGAGGTGAGGTCACTGAGGGTGTCATCGATGAGCGCCTGCCCCCTCAGCATGATCATGCCTCGCCACCTGTCTGTTGGCGGATTGAAGATTTTCAGCAGTCGCTCACGTTCTGGGCTCCTGAGTAATGCGCCGTCTGGTTTGCCACCCCATTGCGTCAACCGGTTCTCGGCTCTGAGTGCGGCGATGACCTTCAGGGGTTTCACCGTCCCGAACTCTTGGGTGATGAGCGTCCAGTCGATATTCGGCCAGCGGGCCTTGAAGCCATCCAACATTCCTCCGCGGATGCGATATGCCACTCCTGCATCAGGGTCGAGCGGCTGCACGGTCGGGCCGTAACGTTCCCTTAACGATGCGAAAGCGGCGTCTCCATCCTCACCTGCGATGAGCAATGAATCCACGCCGTGTGGACCGAGGCCTGTATGGAAGTCGAGCGCGACGCAGCGTTCCACTCCTTCGAGCTCGCCCTCCAACCAGTCGAGCAGCAACTTCGGTGATTCGCACAATCCCTGACCGCCGAACTGCAGGGCGTGCGGACGTTCGTACTGTCCCTCAGCGACGTTCTGCTTTGCCGTGTTGAAACCCATGCGCAGGATTTCCCAGCCAGCCCTGAGAGCGAAGAAGTCCCATCCCCCGGGCGCCGTCCTGGGGTTGAGCAGAGTGTTGAGTTCGTGGTAGCGTTCAGGCTCACCCACGTAGGCTTCGTCGGGAGGGAGGAAGTTGCGATTCAAATCGGCGTTATCCTCGTTCACTCGCCGCATCCATGCCATCCCCCACGGGTTCACCGCATGCACCACGGCGATCGCGCAGTCATCGGGTACCTCCAGTTCTCCGGCCGCCCAGCGCTCGAGCAGTTTCACCTGAACAGCACATCCGGGATACCCTTCCACGCCGTGCACTCCTGAAGTGTGCAGCAGCAGTTTTCTGGGGCTTTGTGGGCCGAGAATACAGATGTCGATGCTCAATTGCTCATCTTGAGGTCCCAATTGGAAAATTGGTAGAGTTTCAAGCCGTCCATCAGTCGCTTCAGCCGCATCGATGAAGTTTTGCCGCGCCGACACATACTGGTTGGCGAAGTAGCGCCATAGCGGCTTGCTCTCGTCCATGCGCACGCCTCACTTGAAGCGCCAAGTGACGATCGACTTGGCCGGCACGAGGCCAAGCCAGCCACCGCGAATGATCTCCTCTGGTTCACCGGGGTTCTCGAGCATGTCACACAGATGGCACTCGAAGAGTTGCAGGTCGGTCTCGATCCTTCCGATCCACTTGCTCTTGGTAGGGTTCCACAGGCGCACGATTGTTCCGTCACCATCCTCGGCCGGCTTGCAGCAGGCGAGCAATGGTCGGGGGCCATCCCCTACCAGACGGACGGCCGCGTTCGAGCGACCGCGAATCCCCTTGGAGAGCGGGTCGTCGAAGTATCCGTTGAGTTGCGGTGAAGGCAGCCCCGGGAGCAGGCTCGTCTGAGCCGCCAACGCCTCGGCCGCCTCGTGCGCGCCTGCCTTGTCCCAGTTGCCCTCGAAGGGCATCAGGCCCCAGCGCATCCAGTAATCACCGAGGCATTGCGCACCGGGCGCCTCGAAGCAGGGACCGGCACGGTTGCG
>CALCOR010000069.1 GCA_937897085.1 uncultured euryarchaeote
GATGGCATCGACCTGCACTCGGCAAGAGCACCTGCCAGCGGCGCGCTGAATCCGGCTGCGTTGACAGTCCCGCTCGATGAGCCGTTGATGCGCGACCGGTTGCGCCGCCAGCCGCTGCGCGGCAGTGATGTGCAGCATTTCCTCCCCGACTCAGAGAAACACCGAATGGTGAGTATCGAGCGGCTCCGGTTGCAACCGAAGGCGACCGAGGACCCGAGTCCGAGGGAGCACGCTTCTTGGCCGACCATCGGATTGCGTCTACCCAACGGAAGGTTCGCTCTCAGTGTCGATCCTCGCCCATTAGCACCGTCCGGGATTTCAATCCCCGACAACGATCACCGCCACGGATTCGAGGCGAAGGCCATCGGTACGGTCCGCCACTGGTCGGCGAGTCGCCTCCGCTCCTGGTTGACCTGCCCGCGCCAAGCGTGGCTGAAGGTGCGTCTGAAGGCCTCGCAGCTCGAGTCTCTGGACGAGGACATCGACAATCGTACCCGTGGCTTGTTGCTGCACGGCGCCTACGCCGAACTGCTGTGCGACGTGCTCGGGGTCACTCTGGGCGAAGAGCGCACGAGTTTCACTCCGCATTCGCTCGCTGTCTGTGGAGAGAGCGAAGCCGAATTGATGCAACGTCTGCTGTGCATCGTTGACGTACATGCTCCTTGGCTCAGGCGCGGCGACGGAGTCGCCGCTGCCCGCCGCCTCGACCTCGTTGGCATGAACGACTCTGAGTGGTCCGGCTGGCTGGAGAATCCGGTGCCCATCGCACCAGCCGGCCGCTTCGGGGACCTGCTGCGTGCAGAGTTGTCACTTGCCGAAGCATCAGTGCTCGCCCTCGAATGGTCACTGCCGCGCTCTGAGGTGAACCCAGGAGTCAAACTCGAGTTACCCGACAAGGGCAAGAACGTCCCCGCCCCTATCCTCGTGCGCGGCAACATCGACCGCGTCGAACTCTTCCCCCATGGAGGTGGCTCTGCCATCACCGGAGAGGAGACAGTGTGGGTGGACGAGAAAGGGGTGGAGGAGGTCTGCCCGTTGGACCTCGATGAGAAGGAGGAGTGGAACGCCCGTCGTCTCGTCATCATCCGCGACCTCAAGACGCTCGAGGGCCCCAACCCTGGCAAAGGTGGACTGCGCCACCGCCGAGATCTGATGGAGGATGTCCAACTTGCTCTCTACGCTCGCGCGTGGGAGGTCTGCCACCCCGGTGACCGGGTAATCGCAGTGGGCATCACAGAGGTCGGTGAACGCTCGGGCCATTACCTCGAGGTTGATCCCGACTTCATCGATGAGGTAGGGCTGCTCGGTCTCGGAGCAGTCGGCTCATTGGTTGCGCAGGTGTATCGCCAGCCGTCCGAGAAAGACACCTCGGTGACCAGCAATCCGTTTCGTTCGTGGATGCGTCATCGTATCACTGCGGCTCTACTGGCATCAGAACAGGCGTCTGCAGGATTGGTACATCCAACTCCACGTCAATCCAGTTGCGGTTATTGCGACGTGAAGGCGATTTGTGGACTCGCGGCATCGGTCGGAGGTGAGCGTCAGTGGAGTTGAACCGTGGTCAGCGGCTCGGGCTGAACATCGATGCGCACATCGTGCTCGATGCAGGTGCGGGTACCGGCAAGACACACTGTATCGTCCAGCGCACGCTCGAGCATTACCTGTCCGAGGATCAGCGGGCGACACGCCTGCTGCCGCCTGGACCGCGCGACATCGATCTTTCCGGTGGGTTGCTGGCTGCTCCCACCGGTGAGCGTGAGGACCTGCGAGAATGGCGGGCATTGTTGCCGACCGAGGTGGTCGTACTCACATTCACCGTCCGCGCGGCCGAGGAGCTGCGCGACCGGATGCGCCGCGAACTCGGTAGGCTGCGCCCCGGCCCGCGCGGTGAGCGTGACGGGCTTCGCTACGATTCACGGATTCGTCGTGAAGGACTGGTGGAGCAACTCGGTATGCTGCTTGACGAGGCCCCCATCGGTACGATCGACTCGTTCCTTTCTCGCCTCGTGACCGCTCACAGGAACCAACTCGGTGAGCGGCCCACCCATGATCAGGTGAGCGACTCCCAGCGGGTGCTGCTGCTCGACAGGGCGCTGAACAGTTGCTGGCGCATCCAGAATGAGCGGCACGCAGGCGATGTCAAGGTGCGCAGCGTGACTGCCAGAGCGTTCATCGACGCCCGTAATCGTATCTCGTCACAGTTGGGTGGCAGGAACAACGCTCAGGGAATCATCGCCAAACTGCTACGCAACGGGGTGTTCGTCGCAACCTGCCGTCGGGCGCTGCGCGACCGCGGTGCATCCGGGAGCATCGATGCCCAGTCGCTGCGCTCGGCGTTCACCGAGATGCTCGACGACGCCGAGGTAGCTACTTTCTGCGCCGACCTGCATCTAATCTGCGACGAGTGGCTGGACGCTTGCCGCGAGCGAGCGGCGGAATTCGATCTGGTCACTGCTCTGGGAACTCAGACCCGCTACCGCTGCGTCGACGAACTGGTGACCACCGGTCCGCCCGCTGACACCTGGGATAAATTGCTCTGGCTGCATCATCTGCTCACCGCCATCTGCTCTCTCTCAGGCCGCGAGAAACTGCATCCAAGCGTGTTCCCGGGCCGTCGACTGCCTAACGGCGATGGATGGCCTTCAGGTCTTCCCACTCTTGGCTCGATTCGTGATGCTAGCGCGAAGGCTGCCACGACCGCAAGGCTGGATGCAGCGATGAACGATGCCCGTCAGTTGTTCGCCACGCTCATCGGCCAACGAATGCGCTCCTGTGCGATCATCTCCTACCTCTTCGATGGAACCAGCGAGCCACCTCATCTCGCCGCTGATGCGACAGTCAGTCCGGTCAGACTCACAGACCCCTTCCCAGCATACGAGGCCCGTTCCCCGACCGCTCTCACTGTAGATGTAGACGCACGCCTGCTCGAGGATCTGTTGTTGGTACATGCCGGGGCGCACGATGTGCTCACCGAACTGAAACTGGCTGCCGGGATGCATGATCACGACGATGTCGCTTCTCTTGCCGAGGACCTGCTGCTAGCCCGCTGTCCCTCCGTATGTCGACGCTGGTACCCCCCTGAGGTGGTCGAGCAACTGGACGCGCTCGACCCCGAACATCCGTGGACAGATACCCATCTGGATGCGGCGATGGCGGTGGTAGAGTCCGCTTTCGAGGTGGTTGCGGAAAAGGGAGTCGAGACACGCTCGATCATTGATGCCTTCCGTGACTGGCCAATGCAGCAGGTGGCAGATGACCTCACCCGTAGGATTCACACTCTGAAGACGATCAGGCGTCGTTTCCGGGCTTTCATCATCGACGAGGCGCAGGACAACTCAATCCAGCAGTGGTTGCTGCTCTCAAGGCTCTGGGGTGTCCGTCAGCGAGCGGAAGGTGATCCGGATGCCCCACAGAGTGCCTGGC
>CALCOR010000070.1 GCA_937897085.1 uncultured euryarchaeote
CGGGTTCGGTTTTATTTTTGCTTTCAAAATATCAATAAACCAAATGTTTTGGGGGATATGGGGAGGGTCCGTCCGAACTCGAAACCAAATCGAACGACGGGAGACCTCTCGAAACAAGGGATTCGAGCGAAACCACCGCCACTGGCTTATCGGTGTCGATGCACCAATCCAGATGGATTCGAGTTTCACGTACCCAGTGATTCAATCCCTCGCTGAACTGTTCCTCCAACAGACCATCCACCTCCTCTCCTTTGTGATATGCTTCGACATCCGACTTTTCGACAGGGGGAAATTTTCTTCTGCACCAACTCACTATGTGTGAACGGGGATCCTTCACCATCAACAAGAGTTTGTCGGGGACACCAAACCTGTCGAAGTGGCGTGGCCGTTTGTCCGCGCTGATGATGACATCTGCTCTGGCAGACCCCGCAATCACACGCCACCAGTCTCCTAGTTCGAGAGCATCCTCGTCACCGAGCCGTTCGTAGACATCTTCTGTGAAAACCGGACAAGGTTCATCGAAGCACTCTGTGCAAAGACCCGACTGGTTCTCGTTTCGTACCCTGTCAACGATCCAGTGGCTTTCACCGACTCCGATGCAACCGGGAAGTCCGCTCAGGATATTGTTCACGAGAGTGGAACCGCAATAATCGAGGCCCACTATTCCCACACTTGAGACCAATCGACCACGTCCGCGATTCGGTCGACGGCGGTTTGATTCTTGAGTGCTGTCATCAGCATGCATGCACGTTGACAAGGAATAGTTTCAGCGCAGGGTTGTTATTCGCGTCCGACCTCGGCGAACCCGTGCTTCCTGATACCCTCCACGAACTACCGCGAGACGAACGCTTCGCGTACGCCAAACTGCTCGCCTACATCATGCGCGTCGATGATGAGATCACCATCGACGAGATGGCCGTTTTCGAACAGCGGCTGGGGACCGCCCTGCTCTCGCCTCGCCAACGCAAGGAGGTGCGCTCATACCTGAACAATCCACCCACGCTCGACGAATGCCTCAGGGGCCTCGGTGAGGTGTCGGGTAGGCTGGCTCTTCGGGATGCGACGTTGATGTCGGCGGCCGACGGTGTGATCGATGAGGAGGAGCAACTCGTGCTGGAGCGCATCGCGCGGCGTATCGGCATGGATGAAGGAGTGGTCGACGACCTGCTGGACTGGGTGATGCGCGGTTACGACTGGATGCAGGAAGGGCTCGACCTGCTGAATGTGGAATGAGGGGGCCGCGGCATGAGCGGCATGCTCCCCGACGCCATCGACATACTCGACCCAGATGAGAAGACGCGCTACATCGAACTACTCACCGTGCTGGCCAACGCCGACGGGGCGCTCGTGCGCGAGGAGATGGCGGCGCTCGAGGCGTTCATGGGGCGAGCTATGCTGCGCCCAGAAGAGCGGGAGATAGTACGCAGGGCGCTGCGTAACCCGCCTGACTTCGAGGATGTGGTGGACGGCATCTCCGACCACACCCTGCGGCTGGCGCTCAGGGATTCTGTGCTTCTCGCGGCCGCCGACGGAGAATACCATCCAGAGGAGATCGCCGTGCTCGAGCGGATGGCGAAACTCGTCGACATCGACATCGATGTGCTCGACGAACTCTACGACTGGGTGACCGAGGGGTGGACCTGGTTGGCGCGCGGCCGCCGGTTGCTCAAACTCGAAATCCCTGGCGATGAACTGCTTCTCGGTGAACCTGACTCTGACTGAGCACTGGCTTCTCGATGTTCTGTGTGGGAGTTCCTGGAGCCTTGCCTGAGAGTATCTTCCTCGCGCGCGCGCATGTGGACGTGCGCCCCCGCGGGCGAACGATTCATACCGAGCGGCGGCGCGCGGGCGTTTTGGGAATGGGGAATGCGGTCTGGAAATGTCAGCGGCTGGTACGCACGACTCGACCGTGAATGCCCTTCTCGGTTGGAGCAGATTGACACCTGGCTGACAGCATGGGAAAAGGCGCTGCGCCAAGGTCAACCTGTGGCTGCCATGCTGCCCTCCCACTGGCCAACTCTACCCGCAAGCCTGCTCACCGACCCCGGTCACGTGTTCGACCACCTGCTCTGCCGTCACGACGCCGAGAGTGATGGTCGCAGCCCCCGCGGAGCGCACCCGACACCGACGCGGCTGGCCGATGCGGTCATCGCCGCTGAGTTGAGGCAGGACATCTCGCCGAACAGTGTCAACGGGAACCACAAACCGAACGTGTCGCTGGACGCGCTGCCACCTGGGTTCCGGATGCATCTCGACAAGTTGAACCTCAAAGAGGATGAGGAGACTGATGTCGAAGTCGATGAAGAGACCGAAGCTGAGATCGCCGCTGGAATCCGCACCCGCAGCGGTATCCCTCTGCCATTCGCTGATCCAGCGGTAGGTGGCGGCCTGTTCCCGGCACAGCTGATCCGCTGGCACGCCGAGGCGTCATCCGAGTTCGATGCTGATGAGCGACTGGCCGACACGCGGGCCTTGCTCTCCAAGATGCAGCTCTACGATGTATGTGGGGTTGCCATCACCGCGACCCTGCGCCGGCTACACCTGACACTTGTTCGCCATGGGCTGGCCGCTCTAGACGATGATCCGGAACCAGGCATGATGTCGCGCAGTGAGGCGGAGGAGATCCTCGCAGACGTGCTTTGCATGGGTGACACCCTGCGCGGTGACTGGCCGTGGAAGGAGGAGCCGCGACTGCTGATTACCAACCCGCCTTGGTTGCGCATCAAGGACAGGTTCCGCGGGCATCCTGAGGGAAGCCGCATGCGCAAGGAACTGGGAGCGGAGCTCCGCGGCCTGCGCGATGAGGACGGAGTACTGCGCTTCTCCACGCTCAGAGGCAACGTGAATCTCTACCGTCTGTTCCTCGAACGCAGTCTGCAGTTGGTCCGCGCTGGCGGTCGCATCCGCATGATCGTGCCAGACAGTCTGCTGCGCGAGCAGAGCAGTGCCCCACTGCGCAACCTCCTCGTCACCGAGCACGAGTGGACGAGCATCTGGTCGTTCCCAGAATCGGCTCGGCTGTTTGCCGGCGTCACCCAAGGTGTTCTGGTTCTCGGGCTGACGGTCGGTGGAGAGACTCAGGAAATGATCTCCTACGGGCCTGCTGGCTCTGACGACCTGTGTAACGTTCGCGGGCTGGACCCGTCAGTGCCGCGCCTCGTGCTCGACCGCGAGCGTTGGGAGCGGTGGAGCAGGGCAGATTGGTCGGTGCCGAGACTGCCCGCGGACCGCTTCGAACGTGACCGGATGCTGAAGACCATCGATGAACTCGCTGAACTGCCTCGCCTCGCCGAGGAGGGACACTGGCTGGCGGGTGAATCCCAGCGAGTCCGGGTCCGTGTCGGAGAAATCGACCAGACCAACTGGTCGGCGGACATCAAGCCGTGGCGCAAGGGCAGCCGCGGAGCCCCATTCGTACGTGGCATCCACTTCCGCAACGATGAGAGCAATGTATGGCTGCAGCACCCAGCATTCGATTCGACAATCCCGAGCACCGCGCCGGAGCGCAAGCAGGCGAAGTGGTGTGGGCCGCTGAAACCGGCGGATCAGCCCCGCCTCGCCTGCCAAGCAATCGTCAACGCCCAGCAGACTCGGCGTCTGCGCTGGATTGTGCTGCCGGCCAGATGCGTGCTCGGTAATTCAGTCAACCACCTGCAGATTCCAGATGACATCCTCAACCTGCTGACAGCGGAGTTCGGCGGCTTGGATGAGGCACTCGGGTGGCTGTGTGAACTGCTGAACTCAGAGAAGCTTGACGCCTGGGCCAGAGCGTGGGCGGCGAACAACAACGTGAACAACTACGAACTGGAACTGCTGCCCCTCCCACCTGTGCAGATGCAGGTTCCGTCCAACCTCGCCTGAGGTGTCGGAGAGCGGAAATATTCGTCCGGAGAGCGGAAAACGCCGATTTTGATGCATATCTCTTTATCGGGCCTCCTACATCGTTGGTTCGGCATTCATCCAGCATACATCGATGCCACACCAAAGGAGAGGTCAGAGTGGGCGTTCATCCGAAGATAGGCATCACCGGTCTGCCACGTAGCGGAAAGAGCGCAGTGATGAAGAAAGTAGTGCAGATGCTGCAGGATGACCGTGAGAAGGAACTGCGCAGCCGCGGTGAGAATCCTAGTGAACACAAGATCATCGGAGGGATGCTGACTGAGCCGATATTCGACGACCACGACAGGGTCGGATACTCGTGCATCAATTTCCGCACTCAGGAGGCGGCCACGATGGCTCACAGGGACATCGATTCCAGATTACGTGTTCTCGGATTCGGTATCGACCCAGATGCCCTCGACAGAGTCGCGGTTCCTGCCTTGCTAGAGGCGATGAATGAATGCGAGGTGATTGTCGTCGACGAGGTGGGCAAGTTCTCTGTGGAGTCTGACGCGTTCGTCGCCACTGTGCGTGCTGCCTTGGAGGTGGACAAGCCAACCGTGCTGACACTGCACAAAAAAAGCCGACACCCGCTGCTACAGGACATCCGCAGGCGAGATGACGCTCGAATTCTGGAGGTGACGCCAGTGAACCGGGCGTTGCTGCCATACAAGATCCACAAAATCATCCGAGAGACTTACTGAGCCGCTGTCCGTGATCGGTTACTCACGCCACTGATGAATGAGGCGTGGGTTTGATGCGTCGGCGGTGGCTCGCATGCCCATGCAGGCACCAGCGCGCATCGCCAGCCGTGTGCTGCTCGGACTAGGCTTGGCCCTGCTGCTGGCCACCGCCTTCAGTCTGCAGGACGGAAGGCTTCCCCCTGCTGAATGCCCCGACGAGGATGAATTTGCGGCCGACCCATGTATCGCGTCGGGCGTCTCTGGCTGGCTGCTGCCAGGCGGTGCGTTCGCCTGTCTACTGCTCGCGGGCATGCTGCACCTGCAGTACACGCGCGGGGTGCGCACACCGCTGTCCGGACTATTCCCCAGCAAGGACGAAGAACAACTGCGGGAACTCCTGTTCACAGATGAGGTGGACGCGAGCGACGAGGATCGACTGGGAGATGCATGGGCCGATCTTGAGCGAGGATTGCTCGAACAGCGTGTCGGAGAGGATGAATGACCGGCACTTCACGCCAGCGAAAGGATTGTGCCGCATCCGCGCTCCGAGGGCGACTGAGAATCGATGAGCGACATCCCCGAAGACCTGCGTTACACCGAGGAACATGAGTGGGTGAGAGTCGAGGGTGACGAGGTGGTCGTAGGCATCACCGACCATGCGCAGGACGCGCTGACGGACATCGTCTACGTCGAGTTGCCCGAGGTCGGTACCAGCGTGATGGCGGGTGACGGGTTCGGCAGCGTGGAATCGGTGAAGAGCGTTAGCGAAATCTTCGCACCTCTTTCAGGAGAATTGAGTTCGGTCAACGAGGCGCTTGAAGACGCCCCCGAACTGATCAATGACGACCCTTACGGAACCGGTTGGATAGTGCGCATGCGTCTCGCAGACAACGAGGTGTTGGGAGACCTGCTGGATGCAGCGGGCTACCGAGCTCTGCTCGGGGAGTGAGCCTGACATGGCGGATCTGAACCGAGCAGCACCCGACACCGAACTGGTCCTCTACTTCGACGGATCGTGCCTCGACAACCAGAACGTGACGGCGGACACGCCGGCCGGCTGGGGATTCGTGGTCGTCGTCGGCGATGGTGGGCTCGGTCGGGGTGATGGCAGCGTCATCGCTGAGGGGTCGGGCAGGGTGGTGACCGATCAAGAAGCGTCTGGCTGGTTAGGGGCGGAAGTAGGCTCGAACAACACCGCTGAACTGTCCGCGGTCGCACACGCACTGCGCTGGCTGCTCACCGACGGGGGTGAAGGGGCGGTCACCATGAGAGGTGACTCTCAATACGCCCTGAACATCGCGGCCGGCAACTGGAAGGCGAAAGCGAACAAACAGTTGGCTGCTCGGGTGCAGTCGTTGTGGAATGAGGTGGCAGGAGCACGCCTGTTGGAGGGCGAGCATGTGCGAGCACATCGCGGTCAGCGATGGAACGAGCGGGCGGACCATCTCGCATATCGAGCGATGCGAGGTGAGGCACCTGAACCACTAGACTTCTGGAAACCGGGTACCCGCTAATCGATAGGGTCGTCATCTGAATCGTAATCCTCAACTGAATTCGAATCTGAATCAGAAGTGTCGCCTGGAACAAAATTCCCAACGATGTACTTTTGAGGATTCAGGATTATAGAATAGGTGATTTTGCAGCAATATATCAGAAGAAGAATGCCACAGACTTGCGGAATTGGGCCTGTAAATCCAAAACTTACTGCGCACCAAATGAGGGTTAATGCCCAGAACATTGCGAGGCCTGCCCAAGTGCCCTGTCCTGGTTCGTACTCTTTTCCTAATTCCCAACGATGTACTTCTTCGGGCAGACTCATTCCTCCTCATCCCCAAGCGGGCCGGTGACCATCCATGCGTAGGCGGAGAGCAGCAACAGCAGGATGCCCATCAGTAGAACGATCATCAGCATCGGATCTGGAATATCGATTGGAGAGAGCGTTCCCATCACCCGGGCCATGATGGTGAATCCGGCACCTGCGAGAGCAAGCTTTGGGACTGCTCCGCGAACGTCCTTCCACATGTGTAGGTAAGGGATGAGCCCCTTGCGCTTGAACTGCCAACGATACCATGCGATGTAGAGCAGGATACCTCCGGTGAGCGCACCGAGCCCGCGGGTGAACGAAGCGTCGTTCCAAGGTCCCGCGGGACCTCCATCGAGAAATGATTGCAGCACGAGCACAACACCGATGCCGGCCAGCACCCTCCACTCCGGCGGCTCGCTCATCTGCTCAGCGATACGTCGGCTGCGCTTCAAGGGGTCGGCGCAGGCAGAGCGCCTTCACCAGCGAGATGTCCGCGCCACGCCTGCACGCGGTCCGCATCACGCACCTCGAGAGTTGCCCACAGATCATCGAGTCCTGCCTCTTCGACATCGAGGATGTTCCGTGCAACAGAGGAGAATCGCACGGGGTCGACATCTTGCAGCCGGATGAGCAACTCACGCAGCCGTGCCCGGCTGACATCGTCTCGTTGCAGCCAGAACTGGACGAGGAACCCATGCTCATCGTCAGGATGGAGTTCAAGATAGTCACGCAGCACCGTCTGCGCCAGCAGTCGTCGCATGCGCACATCCTCGTGCTCGACCAGTACGGCAAGACGGGAAGTGAGCTCTTGGGGAGAGACGACAGCCAGTTGGCGCAGCGCGCTGGCGGCAGCGAGTTGGATGTCGACTTCCGGGTCCGCCAGCAGTTCGTCGAGCAGGTGCAGCGCATCGCTGCCCATAACACGCAGCAGTGCAGGCAACGCTTCAGCGAGCGCGCGGCGTACCTGTAGATCCCCGCGCATCCTCACCGAGATGAGCACCACCTGCGCCGACTGCTCGTCTAGTTCGAACAGCCGAGGGAGGCAGCCTACCAGTTCAGCGACCACCTCGACTGGCTGGTCGCGCACCATCTGTTCAAGGCGGATCGTAAGTGCGAGACCGGTGACCAACGCCGGACGTTCAATCATCAACCTGAGCCAACTCACCAGCAGGGCGCGGCGCTTGAGATTCCCTTGCTCAAGCTGGTCGAGCAACCAGTGAGAAGCGTCGATGCCCGCCTCATCGGCACTGACAGCCGTATCTGAGGCTTTCTCGGGCTTCCAGTCAACCTGGTGAGGACCCGGCTCCTGCCTTGTGGGCCAACTCCCTGGAGGATGGGCGAGGGCGATGCTCTCCAGCATGTGGTAGCCGCGGTTCGTAGCTTGAGGGGTAGGCGCGCGACACAAACCGTTGAGCAGTGAGATGCCGAGGTACCAACGATCTCCGTTGGGCGCATCACGGTCGAGCGCCAGCCCCAGCCATTCCTCGCAGGTGGCGAACAGGATGCGCTCGGCGACCTCATCGAGTCTCCTGAGCAGCCAACGCTCACCCTCCTTCTGCGGATCCACCGTCAGTGACAGACGATGAGGGATGATCGCCTCGCGGGCGACATCGAGATGGCGCATCATCGAGGCGCGGTCGACACTGAACAGGCCCACACCCATCTCAACCACCTTCTCGGGGGACGAGGGTTCGACCACCGGCAGGTCAGCATCCCGAACGGGGGGTGGGGGCAGTGGCCATTCCATCGTACCGAAGCGCAGCAGTTCCTGCAGCAGTTCCACACAATGGGTGTGGACAATCGCCGAGGTTTCCTGCCGGCTGCGTCCGAACGCCATCTCTCGACCCCTCTATTCCGGTCAGGGTGTCACACCCTGACTCATGCCTCCATTCGGGCATCAGATTTCAAGTTCTATGTTCAGGTTCTGGATGAGTTCCTTGTACCTGTTTCGAATTGTGACTTCAGTCACTCCAGCGACTTCGGCGACTTCTCTCTGGGTCCGGCGCTTGCCACACAGAACACTGGCGATGTAGATGATCGATGCAGCGATTCCTGTAGGTCCTCTGCCACTCGTGAGTTCCTTCTCTTGGGCGGCCTTGATGAGTTCGTAGGCCTTCGCTTCGACCTCTGCATCGAGCCCTAGACCTGAACAGAACCTGGAGATGTAATCCTCAGGGCCTGTAGGCATGATCTTCATCTTGAGTTCGCGGACCATGAAGCGGTAGGTCCTACCAATCTCCTTGCGTCCAGTGCGGCTTGCCTGACCGATCTCATCTAGGGTTCTCGGAACCCCACATTGTCGACAGGCTGCGTACAGACTTGCTGCAGCGACACCCTCGATCGATCTGCCACGAATGAGGCGCTTCTCGACCGCTTTCTTGTAATTCACAGCGGCCGCTTCGCGAACCGACTTCGGTAGCTCCAGACGGCTGGCCATGCGGTCCAACTCAGCGAGTGCCATGGCGAGGTTGCGCTCGGTGGCGTTGGAGACACGGGAGCGCTTCTGCCACTTCCTCATTCGATAGAATTGAGAGCGATAACGAGAGTTGATCGTCTTGCCCGAGTAGTCCTTGTTCTGCCAGTCGATGTCGGTTGACAGACCCTTGTCGTGCAGCATCACGGTCATTGGCGCTCCTGTGCGCGCACGCTGGTCGCCCTGCTCGGGTGAGAACACCCTCCACTCCGCACCTTGGTCGATCACATTGTCCTCAATCACGAGGCCACAATCCTGACACACGACCTCGCCGCGTGTTTCGTCTCGCTCAAGCGAGCGGCTGTTGCATTCCGGACACTTGACGATGTCCTCTATCTGTTGATCTTCTGCCATTTTCTCATCACCGACCTGTCCTCTTGCTCACATGATACAAGGGAAAGATATAAGCGGGGTCCGACGGACCTTATTTAAGCCTTTTTTGATTTCCAATTGGACTTGCATCATCGTTCTAGAGAAAAATAATGAGGAGTTGCTGAGTGAACTAATCCTGACATTTTCTGATGCGAGAACCGTGTCTCCTGATTTTTCTGGTCTTGGCCGCCCACGAAGCGTGATAAACACCGGGCGGGTCGAAATCCTGCCCATAGGGCAGGGGTCATGCAATGAGCGAATCCTGGCCGCCCGATGAAGTCGCGCTCACACCGGGAAAGCGAGTGCTGTTCCTGACTAAGGATCTCGAACTGATTCGGCGTCAACTCTACGAAGGACTTGATCTGAACATGGCGGACCTATCCGTGGATGACCTGCTGGACGACATCAACACCGACGTGATCACTCCCGCATGGGTATGCTTCGACCACGACCCGCAGAATATCGCCGAGAACGCCTACGCCGGTCTGATGCACGAAGGAAGGCGAGTGTTCGAACCTCGGGCACTCATGGACGGTGGCTTCGAGGTGATCGTCTCTGGGCAGCGCAAGGGCACCGGTTCCAGCCGGGAGCCCGCAGCCCAATGTGAACGGTGGTCAGATGTGCGCATCGTCATCGCAGCTTCATTCGCCCCCATCCACGAGCGCAACAACATCAACCTCGGCCAGGTGATGGGAGACCACGCCATGCTCGAGCGGCTACAATCCGGAGAGCAGATTCCTCTTTCAGAATTCACTTCAGAATATGATCCCGTGACACGACTGATCCTCGAGAGCGGCGGCCTGTTCCCCTTCTCGGGGCGACTGAAATCCGGCGAACTCGAACTACCTGTGGCAGCCTCGGACGAACTCCCGATGACGATGGCTGAGAAGATGATCACGGCCAAACTCGTGTCGAGCAACGGCCACGCGGGTCATGTGCGACCAGGCGATGCGGTCATCGCCCAGGTAGACGGAGGATACAGCCACGAATTCACCAGCGCGCAGGTGCACGAGTTCCTCAAACTGGAGTACGGCGAGGACTACAGCATCCCCAACCCATCCAAGTTCGCAGTGTTCGAGGACCACCTGCTCTACGCCACCGGGGTTCCGCGTTTCGGCAAGTTCGCAGACAAGATCGAAACCTTGAGGCGGATGCAGAAGGAATTCCAACAGCACACGGGATTGCGCGACTATTCGGCGGTCGGGGGGGTCAGCCCGGGAATCTGTCATCAGGTTGCGCGCGAGGAGTTCATCGATGTCGGCGACTTCATCCAAGCCACGGATTCACACACCTGCATGGGAGGGGCTTCGAATGCTCTCACTTACGGGGTGGGCTCGACAGAGTTCGCCAACCTGATTCACAACGGCTTCACCTTCGTGCACGTTCCCGAGTCGATTCGCTTCGAGCTCACTGGAGAGTTGAACACCGGCTGCACTGCCAAGGACATCATGCTGCACATACTCTGGAGATATGCACGCGACGAGCAGACGCTCGACCGCTCGATCGAGTTCGGTGGTCCGGGACTGGCGAGCCTGTCAATGGACGAGCGGGCGACGCTGTGTAACATGGCGACCGAATGCAGCGCCAAGACCGGCATCTGCGAGCCCGATGAGAGGACTGTGGAGTGGTTACTGGCGCGACGGACTGGAATGACCGCTGAAGACATCCGTGCGCGCTTCGTGTTGCCCGATGAGGGAGCTCACTATGATGGTGGAGTGCACACGATTGACCTCGACTCCATTCGGCCGATGGTCGCTCATCCTGGTGACCCGGACCGCGGCATCCCTTCGGACCCAACCAACGGCGCGTACATCGACGAACTGGGGGATGTCCACATCGACATCGCCTACGCTGGTTCATGCACCGCTGGTAAAGACGACGACTTCGCCTACTACGCCCGCGTGGTGGAAGCGGCGCTCGCTGCGGGGAGGACGATTCCCGAGGGTGTGGAGTGTTACATCCAGTTCGGCTCGAAGACGGTCAAGGAACTGTCCTCCGAGCGAGGCTGGACCAAGATGTTCGAGGCGGCTGGCGTGAAACTGATTGACCCAGGCTGCGGCGCCTGCATCGGAGCCGGGCCGGGTGTGTCGAGCACGCAGGACGAGGTGACCATCTCGGCCATCAACCGAAACTACCAGGGAAGATCGGGGCCGGGCCGGCTCTATCTGGCAAGCCCGTTGACCGTGATGGCGAGCGCTTTCATGGGACGTATCGTCGCTTGGCATCCTGACATGTTCTCCATTGAAACGTAGTCAACTCAGTGATGGCGCTCAGTGATGCCGACGATGATATACCGTCACCTTCCCGTGACCGTTTGCTGCTAGTGGGCCCCTCGTCATTCGGACGAGGGAGGACCTTCTGGCAGGAGTTGAGCCGATGGCTGCCAGTGAACCGGGACCAAGAATGCAACAGGCGTCCATCAGCGAGTTCTTTGAGAAGAACAAGCACTTCCTCGGCTTCGACAGCCTGACCCGTTCGATCATCACCGCCGTCAAGGAGTCGGTGGACAACTCTCTCGACGCCTGTGAAGAGGCGCGAATCTCCCCGGTAATCGACATCGAGATACGTAAGGTGAAGGGAAAGAAGGACGAACTCATCCTGCTCGCTCAGGACAACGGACCGGGCATCCCGTACGCATCGATCGACAAGGCGTTCGGCCGTCTGTTGTTCGGCTCACGCTTCCATACCATCAGCCAGACCAGGGGGCAGCAGGGAATCGGAATCACCGGGGTGGTGATGTATTCACAGCTGACGACAGGGAAGCACACGCACATCATCTCCAAGGTGGTCGAAGAAGGGGTGGCTGTGCATGTGGACATCGGAATCGACACAAGGCGTAATCGGGCCTTGAAGAGTAATCACAGACGGGACGTATGGCTCGACGAACACGGCATTGACATCCCACATGGAGTGAGGATCGAAGCGCACATGAGGGCGCGCTATCAGAAGGGGGGAAAATCCGTCTATCAGTATCTGCGCATGACCTCGATCGTGAACCCGCACGCAGCAATCTCGTTCCGTTTGGTCAATGAAGATGGAGCGGTCATCGAACAGGCGTCCTGGCCAGCGGTCACCGAGAAGCTGCCCGCTCCGGTGAAGGAGATCCTTCCGCACCCACACGGCGTGGAGATCGGCACACTGCAGAGGATGCTCAGGGAAAGCAAGCAGCGCAGACTCTCCTCCTTCCTGCAGAAGAATTTCAGTCGCGTACCCTCCGCACGCGCACAGCAAATCTGTGAGATCGCAGAGATTTCAGACAAGGCCTCGCCCAAGCGGTTGAAGGGAGAACAGGTGCGGGCGTTGCAGGGTGCATTCAAGCAGGTCAAACTGATGGCGCCACCGACCGACTGCCTCTCACCGATTGAGGACCTGCTCATCAAGAAAGGGCTGGCCAAGGCGATCGACTCCAAGTTCGTCACCACCATCACCCGCGAACCGTGTGTCTCCAACGGAAACCCGTTCCAGGTCGAGGTGGGCCTTCTGTTCGGCACCGACATGCCCTCTGACTCACCCATCGAGGTGCTCAGATTCACCAATCGCGTACCGCTGATGTACCAGCAGGGTGGCTGCCTGCTCACCAAGGTGATCGAGAGCGTCGACTGGCGACGCTACGGGCTGGAGCATCCCGGTGGCCGAGGCATCCCCAAGGGGCCGGTGGCCATTCTCATCCACCTTGCGAGCACGCATGTGCAGTTCACCAGCGAAGCGAAGGAGGCGGTCTCTGAGAATGAAGAGGTGTTCGATGAGATTCGCAGGGCGCTGCTCGAGGTCGGAAGGAGCCTGAAGAGCCACAAGCGCAAGAGTACGCAGCGCGCCAAGGCACGTGAGAAGTTTGAACTGGTCAACGACATCCTGCCAGAGATTGCCGCCAAGGCAAGCCAGATCCTCGGACGCGAGGAACCTGAACTCGCTCCGGTGATCACGAAGATCATGAAGGCGGTGTTCATCGAAGATGAGATCACATGGGATGCTGACGAGAAGCGCACTCAAGCCGAATTCGTGCTGTTCAACTACACCGCCCGCCCGCGCTCCTACACCCTGCTCGCCAAATGGCCGGAACGGGACGGGGTCGAGGTAGTCGACGAGTCACATGAGGGACGGCGCGAGGTGTACGGCCTGCGCAAATGGAAGCTCGCCACGCTCGAATCAGGCGAGTCGGTGATCATTCGCTTTGCTATCACAGGGCTCGAGAAGGACGAATGGACGGAGGCCGAGATGTTCTTCCGCGGTGCTGGTGACATAATCGGTGCCACCCGCCTCGACGAGAAGATGCTCGACCAGATGCGCCGCGAGGAAGAAGCGGGACTCCTGCAGATCACCGAACCGGAGTTTGAGGAGGCGATCGAGGCATTCACCGGAGTCGCTGAACGAGCGCAGGAAACAGACGAGGTCGAAGCGCCAGAGGAACTCAACGAGGATGACGAGGACGCGGTGCGCCAAACAACTCTCGAGGACGGATGGGGTGGCGGTGAATGACCGAGCGCAGGGAGCACAGCCGCGAGGCGGTCATCGAGGCACTGCACGGTGTGGCTGCAGAGATGCACGATCGCATGAGCAAGGGTGAATCCCCTACGATGAGCCTGCCGGTTCGCACCAAGAAGAACATCCAGTTCGACAAGCGGCTCGGGGTCTACAAGTATGGACGCAAGCGGACTGTGCGCGACGCCAGCAGCCTCGGAAGCGCCCGCCAACTGCTGCGCGCGCTGCACATCATCGAGTTCATCGAGGAGATGATCGATAATGGAAAATCATCCACCCTGCGTGAGATGTACTACATCTCCGAGGGATGGGGCAACGGCAAGTTCGGCTCACAGAACGAGAGCAACAACCTCGCTGAGGATCTGGAGATCGTCACCCGCTGCCTGCGCGAGGACTTCCGACTGCGACCAGAGGAGGACGGCTCGCGCATCATCGGCAACATGACCTTCAACGAACTGAATCGACGTGGAGAGTGGATGCGCATCAATGCCCGCGATGACGTGGGGGATTCCGGATACGGTGTGCCGTACAACGTCGAGGCGGAGAAGATCGAACTGGTCGAGCACGATGTCGACTTCATCATGGCAATCGAGACCGGTGGAATGTTCGACCGGTTGGTGGAGAATGGGTTCGATGAGGATTTCAGGGCCGGCCTGATCCATCTCAAGGGACAACCCGCCCGCTCCACCAGACGAATCATCAAACGGATGAACGAGGAGTGGGACCTGCCTGTCGTGGTGTTCCTCGACGGTGACCCGTGGTCATTCCGCATCTACGCCAGCATCGC
>CALCOR010000071.1 GCA_937897085.1 uncultured euryarchaeote
CCGCCTATCCGTTCACCACACGCCAACTCCACGTCGGCCACTTCGATCATCGCCGCCGCCGCTACCAGTTGGTGGACACCCCAGGGCTGCTCGACCGACCGCTGGAGGACCGCAACCCGATCGAGATGCAGGCGATTGCCGCACTGGAGCACATCGGCTCCATCGTGCTCTTCCTGCTGGACCCCACCGAGCATGGTGGTACGGGGCTGGTGGCACAGGAGAATCTGCTCGAAGAGGTGGCTGAGATGCTTCCGCAGACCCCGCTGATGGTCATCGACGCCAAGTCAGACCTGTTCGAGCAACCGCCCGATTCCGAGGGCAGGAACCCGCTAACAGGCCACCGCAGCATCTCGTCAACCGAGGGATTCGGGATAGAGGAACTCCGCGAGGAAATCGTGTCAAGAATCGCAATCGATGAGCAGACCGATCCGCTCACACTTCCCGAAGGATGGCACCGCGCCGACCAGTGAACTTTCACTCGGCCGGCGAGACATGCCCACAGATTTCGCAGTAGACCTCGCGAGGAAACAGGCTCGGACCGAGTCCCTCGACTCGGATCTTCGCCCCGCACCCGGAGCACTTGAATTCGGACATCTCTCTCCCTCGACTCTCTCGAAACTGGCACGGTTCTTGAACGGACCGTTCAGCCTTCGTCCTTCTTCGTGAAGCGTAGCGGGAACGCCATCTGCACACCGGATAGGCATAGGGCAACACCGACGACACCCAGAAGGAGCATCGGAATCACCGAGAGGCCAACGTGATAGAAGTGGGTGACGATGTTCGTCTCGAGGGTCAGCGTGTTGGTGCGCCCACCGGTCACGAAGCGCACATCACCCGGCTCGATGTCCCAGACCAAGTTGTCCATGCTCTCCGGGCCGCCGGCGAGAAATGTCATGTCTGACGCAGTGCAGTCGGTCAGCCCTTGGTTGTCAGGGGGGCATTCCTCTGCCGTCTGGGCATCCACTACCCCCACCCAAGCGTCGTCGGGATGGTCCCAGCGCATGGTCGTCTCGACGTTCAGCAGCATGAACGACTTCGGGATTGACAGGTTATCCTGGTTCATTCCAACCTTGCAATCCTCGCCGCCAAGAGGACATGGGGGAATGGGCACCTCCACCTCCTCAGGGGAAGAGGTGTAACCGATCGCCCCGATGAGCACGATCAGCACACACAACGCGCCCGTGGCGAGCGGCAACACGGACAGGATGCGTACCATCATCACCTACGCCTCGCGGTCGTTCTGCATCAAGCCTTCGCGGTAGTGAGGTCACCCACTCAGGTGAAGCCCTGCAGGAGTACCAGCATGATGGCTATTCCTGGGAACAGGTAGAGCATGACCGTCAGTCGCTTGCGGGAGCCTTCCTTCTTCTCCCACTCCGCTCCACACTTCTCGGCTCCGCACAGCGGGGGGTTCTTGTCCATGTGCACGGGCGCGTGACAGATGTTGCAATGCCTGTGCGGAGCGACGTAATTCTTGCTCAGCGGGTTCTTCGTGAGAACCGGTCCTGACTCCGCTTCCTGTTTGTCTTTCGCCTTCGCAGCAGTATGTTCTATAGCCTTCTTGAGCCGGTCTGCGCGTGCCATTTCATCCCACCTCGACTGCAGTTCCCTCGAATGTCTCTCCGCCGATGCATGCCGCCAGTTGTTGTAGTCGCCGGCCATCGAGAACGCGCAGTGGGAGCCCGGCGTCGATTGCCGCTTGCACGCCTATGGGGTCGATGACCGCGGTCGGCCCGGCGGCGACGTGCTCCGGTGGACCGACGATCTCCTGCAGTTCGGCGAGCGTCATGCGTTCGCGCGCCACCGCGTCGGGGTCGGTCGCCGGGTCGGCGCTGTGTACGTGAGAGACGTTGGTAGCGATGATGCACGAGCCGGCGCCGGTGGATACCGCCAGTCGGATGGCGACGGCATCGGTCGTGTGCCCGGGGACAGTCCCGCCCATGACGACGACCGCGTGCTGATCCAGCAATCCAGACGCATGCTCGATATCGATCGGGATGGCAGCGGCGACATCGATGCCCGCCCCCGCCAGAATCTGCTGCACCACCGCCGCGTTCAGCCGCGTGGCCGCGATTCCCAGCTCGTCGAGTCGAGCGACATCATCGATCAGCGGCTGTGCCAGCGAGATTGCTTCGCGGGCAGGCTGACCACCGCCGATCACCAATCCGAGTCTGCCGCCGCCGGCGACATGTTCCGCCACGACCGCGGCCATTCCTTCCAGCCAGGCGTGGCGCTCCATCACCTCAGGCCGCAGCAGACTGCCACCGAGCGCGACCACCTGAACTTCGGTCATCGGGCGTCCGGCGGTGAAGCCGTCACATGAGCCTGCCCCTTGGCGCACCCTTGCCTGAAGGATTGATAACCGGCGGGTTGACGGCCGCACCACTAGTGGTGCGTATGAGCGATGATGAGGAGTTGCAGGAGAAGCGTGCCCGTCTGCGCAAGCAACTCGAGGAGCTTGAATCGTACCGCGGCATGGGCACTGAACTCGTCACCGTGATCAT
Organism: uncultured euryarchaeote; assembly: GCA_937897085.1. Taxonomy (GTDB): domain Archaea; phylum Thermoplasmatota; class Poseidoniia; order Poseidoniales; family Thalassarchaeaceae; genus JAKUTA01. The sequence continues at coordinate 2,505 of CALCOR010000071.1, forward strand.
TCCCCCCGACCGACAGGTATCGGATGTGCGCCATCAACTGGGCAACGAGGCGGGTCAGGCGGCGAACATCAAGTCGAAGTCCACCAAGAAGCACGTCACCGACGCCATCGAATCCGCATCCCATGCCTTGGCCGGATTGCGCAATGCTGGAGAGAACGGCCTCGCACTGTTCTGCGGCCATGTCATCGTCGGCAACAACAAGACGCGCATGACCTCCA
>CALCOR010000072.1 GCA_937897085.1 uncultured euryarchaeote
ACGGGGGTGGAGTTTGAAGAAAGCAGACTCACCATCGGCTTCGCCCGCCGCTTCGCCACCTACAAGCGCGCCAATCTGGTGTTCAGCGACCTCGAGCGTCTGCGGGCGCTGGGCGCCGGCCGTATCCAGTTCGTGTTCGCCGGCAAAGCGCACCCTCGTGACGAGGGTGGCAAGCAACTGATCCGCGACATCTTCGCGGGTGCAAGAGAGGTTGCAGAAGACATTCCTGTGGCTTTCCTTGAGGATTACTCGATGGCGACCGGCCTAGCGATGACCGGCGGCGTGGACATCTGGCTGAACAACCCGGTGCGCCCCATGGAGGCTTCCGGAACCAGCGGCATGAAGGCGGCCCTCAACGGGGTACCGAACTGTTCGGTCCTCGATGGATGGTGGCCCGAGGCGTGCGAGCATGGCGTCAATGGATGGGCCATCGGCGAGGGCGAGGATGACCGGGACGACGCACGGGATGCCAACGCGCTCTACGAGGTTCTTGAGCAGGATGTCCTGCCTGCATGGGAGGAAGGGCCGCAGCGCTGGGCTCACCTGATGCGCGCAGCGATCGTCACCAGCGCACGATTCTCAGGCGCGCGCATGCTCAGTGACTACCGCCGCTTCTATGACGACTTCAGCCGCGACGACTGAGCGTCATCAGCGCGAAGGCCAACACCGCCACAATCGCCGCAGCCACTAGAGCCCAGCGGATGACAGACGCATCGATGCCCCCTGACCCTTGGGCATCCCCGGCATCGTCGGCCGGCTCATCGCCAGTGGTTCCGTTGTTCTGGCCCACTGGATCCGGCTTGGTGGTCTGGTTGTCAGTCTGGTTGTCAGTCTGGTTGTCGGTATGGTTGCCCGTGCCGTTCCCGGGATCCGGATCCGGAGGGTCTGGGGGAAATGTGCACGAACCGTCATCTTCGGTGGCTTCAGAGTTGAAATTCTCCGCTTCAGGGTCGGTGCATCCCAGTACTGGAGGGGGATATGTGCACGAGCCGTCGTCATGGGTGGCTGCTGGGTCGTGATTCTCGGCGGCTGGGTCGGTACACCCCCAGACGGGTTCGGGGCCCGAGCCTATCGGGCGGAAGCCTGCGATGATCGGCGCCATCTGGATCATGATCGGCAGGTTGTCAGAGGTGGAGTTGCCCAGCGGTGTCTCATCGATGAAAGTGCATGTCTGCATGCTTCCCGAGCTGGTGCTGCAAGGAACATTTCCGTGGACGGTGACATTCTCGTCTGAGAACTGGCGGACGTACATCGTATTTCCAAGCCCTAGTGAGTCGCGACTGGTCATGATGGTTCGGTACTCGCGCAACTGCGCATCACCTCCGTCGAGCGAGATGTATGTGGCGCCCTGCATGCCCACCTCATGTCTGCCACCGAACAGGTGCCCGATCTCATGGGAGACGATTCGCGGATTCATTCCAGCGAAGTTCAACTGGATGTAAGCCTCGCCTTCCGTGGCTGGAATCACAGCCGCTCCGTTGGAACCCGGACCGCCGTCGCCGCTCTGGCGCCAGTAGATGACGATGTCCGCCTCGGCATCGGAGCGCAGTGCCTCGATCTCCTCGAGGTAGGGCTCGTGCCAACTGAGACCCAGGTCGCTGTTCATCATCACTGACGACAATTTGTCCTTCCAGTCATCATCGATATGAGAGAAGTCGATCTGCTCGTGTCCTGAGATGTTGAAGACCGCGGGAATCCCGCTGTCCGCGTAGATCCCTGACACCACTTCGAAGTGGGCGTCGAGGAATCCATCCATGGTGGTCTCACCGAACATCATGCCCTGCGAGGTAGGCCACTCCAGCTGGTCGGCCGCCGGCTGTGGATAGATGACCAGGATGTCGACCAAGTAGGGGTCATCGGGTGACGGTGGTTCGGTCTGGTCGTCACTCACCGACGAGAAGATGGCGACGCCGTTGGCCTCCATGCTGACTGTGGCGGCTCCGTTGGCGTCCACGGACATGCTCCTGTTCGCCACAAGGTCGTTGTCGGGACTACTCCAATCACCTGATACCCCGGAGAGATCGAATCCGACCTGCGTGGCCGGTCCACGGTTGAGGATGACCACGGCGGCATCGTCGGCGGTCTGCATGGCGAAGGCGAGCGTGTCGCTCGAGTTGTGCAGCGAAGTGTAGGTGCCGCGGCGCAGCGGCTCCTGTTGCGCTCGGATCGAACCCAGCAGTGAGATGTTCTCGTGCAGAGCGGCCTCTCGCTCGTTCCATCCGCTGGAATCCCTCAGCATGTGGCGATTGTCCGGGTCGGCCCCGCCGAACTCGCCGTATTCGTCGCCCATGTAGACCATCGGGGCTCCGGGAGTGGAGAGCAGCCAAGCGAACGCCTGTAACGCCGCAGTGTACGGGTCGTCCGTGCCAGGCTGGCCCGGAAGGCCGTCCTCGACCCACTTGTTCCCCTCGTCAGCCGTTCCGGGGTCTGCCCGCGACATGAAGCGTGAGGAGTCGTGGCTGCCGATGAACGGCACCATCGTCGCTCCGTCCACATACTGATCCTGACTGCGAGCGGTCCAGTAGTCGAGATGCTGGTAGTCCATCGCCCCGGAGGTGAACACGTTGTCCACGACTGCGTGATAGAGAACGAAGTCAGCCTGTCCGTCAAGGCCGTGCCCCTCCATGTAGCGATTGATCATGTCGTACTCACCCTGATTGGCGGCCAGATCGTGACCGGTCCAGCCCATCGCCGTCTCGCCCTTCAGATAGTAATCCACACCACCGGTCTCGAAGCGCTCCTCGACCTGTGTGGCGAAGTTGTAGACGGCGAGGTCGTCAACGTGCTTGACGGCGTCGATACGCGCGCCGTCGAGGTCGAACCGTTCCAGCCACCAGAGGCCGTCTGCGATCATCTGCTCCGAGGCGTCGCGGTTCTTCCAATCAAGGTCCGGCATGTAGCTGCGGAACAGGCAGTCGAGTCGATGCTCGGTCCAGTCGCAGTCCTCGCTGCCGCACAGGCAGCCCTGAGTGAACCAGTCCGGATGGTCGCTGGAGTAGGGGTGATCCTCATGGACGTGGTTGACCACATAGTCCATCATCACGCGAATCCCATGAGAGTGCGCCGCTGACACAAGCGCCTCCAACTCGGCATCAGTGCCGAGCCGCGAATCCACCGTCCGTGGCTCCACCGGCCAGTAGCCGTGGTATCCCGACACACGATGCTGCCCGTCGCCGGCGAGTTCAGTGCCGTTGGCTGCAGAGTTGAACGGCGTCAGCCAGAGCGCGTTCACGCCCAAGTCGTCGAAGTATCCCGACTGGATCATCTGGGTGACTCCGGCGAAGTCCCCACCCTGCCAGTCAGCCCCCTGGGCAGCGTTGGTGCTGGCTGGGTCGTTGGAGGAATCCCCATTGACGAAGCGGTCGGTCATCAGCATGTAGATGAGCGCATCTTCCCAGATGAAATCGGCCTGCTCACCGATCCAGAATGGCACCAGCAACTCTTCTGAAATATCTCCATCCTCATCGGTGGCGGTGGCGCGCAGCGTGTATTTTCCGGGCGAGAGCGAGTCGAGGAAGAAGGTCATCGACCAATCGTCTGGATTCCAGAACCCATCGACGGAAGATTCGACGAAGTCATGCGTCAGCGTGGTGGTGAACGTATCCGGCGGAGAACCGCGGTCTCCCGCCCAGAACAGAATCCGTCCAGTGAATCCGTCATCGTAGGAGGAAGAGGCGAGGGTCAGCGCCGGGTTGCCCGTGTCATCGATGCGCACGATGGAGTTCTCGAACGCTCCACAGAAGCCACGGTAGGGGTTGTTCTCATCGAAGCGGTAGTCGTTCTGTCCGATAACGAACTTGTAGCAGTACATCCCCGGTTGCAGGCTCAGACTGGCTGACCATACATCGGTGTTCGCATCGAAGGTCAGGTCGGTATGTGTGTCCCAATCCCATTCACCGATCAGGCTCACGTTCGAAGGATGTCCCTCGTACACAGGGTCTCGTTGCCATGTGAAGGTGGTCTGTGATTCCCTGATGCGCACCGCAGGAGGAAGCTCCACGGTCACGGTTCCAGTCATCTGGGGATGCAATGAGCATTCGTATGCGTATGCGCCAGGGGTGGTGAATGTGAAGGTGAACAGCCTAGCTGGGGGCATGATATCCGAATCGAACGACTCCGGGCCGCTGGTGCTGGTGACCGTGTGGCTGTTCGAGTCCAGATTGGTCCAGGTAACGCTGTCCCCGATGAACACCGTGATGTCCTGTGGGTCATAGGCGAAGTTCTCGATGTCCACCCCGTGGGTCGCCCGGCCTCCACCAGCATTGACAGCCATCGCAGGTAGAAGGGAGAACAGCATCAACGCGGCGAGCAGCAGCGGCTTCCAGCGTCCCAAGGTGTCACCTCTCCTCGAACAGTTTCGCTGCGGTATCAACGATTTCGTCGATATGCTTGCACAGGAATCCCTTGACGAAGTCGTTCGCCGGCTGGTTGTACGCCGTCAGCGGCGGAGCGTGCTGCTGCAACACACCGTCGTTCATGATGGCGATCCGGTCGGCCAGAGTCATCGCCTCGATCTGGTCGTGCGTGACGTATACGGTCGTCGTTCCCAATTCGTCGTGCAGACGGCGGATCTCGGTGCGCATCTGGTTACGCAGTTCAGCATCTAGATTGGAAAGCGGCTCGTCCATCAGCAGCACCTTCGGACGACGCACCAGAGCGCGACCCAGCGCTACGCGCTGGCGCTGTCCCCCAGAGAGTTCCTTCGGCTTCTTCGTCAGGTGTTCGGAGAGCCCCAGCAACTCGGCCGCCTCGGTGACTCGGGTGGCGATCTCGGAATCGGAGAGCCGCGCCTCCCCTTTCTGCATCCTGAGGCCGAACGAGAGATTGTCACTGACCGTCATGTGCGGGTAGAGCGCGTAGCTCTGGAAGACCATGCCCACGTCGCGGGCGCCGGGGGGCAGGTCGTTCACCACGTTGCCATCGATGAGGATCTTTCCTTCGGTCACATCCTCGAGTCCTGCCAACATGCGCAGGCTGGTCGACTTGCCACACCCGCTGGGCCCCACGAGCACCAGGAATTCGCCATCGTTCACGGTCAGATCCAGATCGATGACCGCCTCCGTTCCGTCCTCGTAGCGTTTCGTCACCCCTTCGAACCTCACTTCCACCATTCGCTCACCCCTTGACGCCTCCCGCTGAGAGTCCTTCGACAAGGAACCTCTGGAACAGTATGAACAGAATCACCACTGGAATGCTCACGAGCAAGGAGGCGGCGGCGAAGTCACCCCAGGACTGGCTGGTGGCGGAAATCATCGAAGATAGACCGACTGGAAGGGTGTACATGTCGTTGGAGGTGTTGAAGGTGAGCGCCAGCAGGAACTCGTTCCACGCCGCCAGGAAGGAGAACAGCGCTGTGACCGCCACCGCCGGCAGGGATAGTGGCAGGACGATCCGACGGAAGACCTGTGGTTGCGTACAACCGTCGAGCAGTGCCGCTTCCTCGAGCTCGCGGGGAATCGTGTCGAAGAACCCTTTGAGCATCCACACGCACAGGGGTAGAGCGGTGACGGAGTATGCGAGGATTAGCCCGAGCGACGAATTGAGCAGACCGAGTGACTTCATCACCAGAAAGTAGGGCACGAGGATGATGATCCCGGGGAACATCTGCACCAGCAGGAAGGAGAACATCGCAGGTTCACGCCCCCTGAACCTGAAGCGACTGAAGGCATAGCCGGCGGGAACCGCCAACGCCAGCCCAAGAATCGTGGTGCCGATGCTGACCACCAGTGAATTGCGCAACCAGATCCAGAACGATTCTCCGCCGAGGACCTTCGAGAAGTGGGCTCCGGTGAAGGCGTCGAACACCTCTCCTCCGAGAGCATTGCCCGGCGAGATGGCGGTGTCGAGGATCCAGATGACCGGAATCAGCACCACCGCAACTGCGTGAAGCAGGACGATGTGCACGCCGGCAGCTGAAAGTCGGGGTCCGAGGGAGCGGTTACGGGCGAGACCGCGTTCGGCCACTTCGATGGTCATGTCACCCCTGACCCAGGCGGATACATGCGGCGCTGACAGCCACCAGATGGCTACAGCAGCAGGCAGCATCAGCCACGCCCTCGCCCACACGTCGAACAGGACGAAGTCGGACATGGCCAATCTCAGCAACCCGGATGCCATGGCGAACCCGGCGACGACGATGGCGAAGTCCCGCCGGGCGCCTGCCCCCTCAGCGGGCAGCATCATCAGCAGGATGCCGAGGACGCAGACGTCGAGCCACGAGAGCAGCATTCCATCGGGGCTGCGCAGCCATTCCACCGGGATGATTGCCAGATTGACGCAGATGGCGAAGGTGAGCCATACGCGCAGCGTCGAGAGCTCCACCGGGCGGTAATGCCGCTTAGCCAGGTCCGAACTCACACGACCGCCTCCGTTGCATTGGTCCGCTTCAGATAGACCCAGGAGAATGCTACGAGCATCGCGAAGATGACCACCGACCACGCCGCGGCAACGCCGTAGGCGCCATCGCGGAACGCCACATCGTAGACGTAGGTGATCAGGATGTCAGTGGAGCCAGGTTCACCGAACCACAGGTCAGGACCGCCGTCGGTCATCAGGTAGATCACGTTGAACATGTTGAATGTCCAGATGAACCCGAGCAGCGATAGTGGAACCAATGCAGGCTTGAGGTTCGGCAGGGTGAGGTGCCTGAAGCAGTCCCACGCGCTCACACCATCCAATTCCGCCGCCTCGTACATGTCACGCGGCAAGGACTGCAGCGCACCTGAGAGTGACATCATCATGAACGGTATTCCAAGCCAGATGTTGACCATGATGACCAACGCCTTGGCGCCGGTCGGGTCATTGAGCAGGTTCAGGTCGGTCCCGAGCAGGTCGTTCACCAGTCCAGCCGGTTCCAGCATCCCCCGCCAGACGAGCACGGAGATGTAGGAAGGAATGGCCCACGGAAGCAGCAGCACAGTTCGGTAGGCGGTGCGGCCGCGGATGTGCTTGCTGTTCAGCATGATGGCGAGCAGCAGCCCTAATCCGATGTGTGCGGCGACGTTGACGACCGTCCATACCAGCGTGAACAAAGTCACCCTGAGGAACCCTGATGCGGTGAACACCTGAACGAAATTGTCCAGCCCGACCCACACCTGCTCACCCAGATGTGTCTGGTCAGCGTCAGTGAACGAGAGCCAGATGCCGTAGAACACGGGATAGAAGGTCAGGATCGCCAAGGCGAGCAGCGCAGGTGCGACGTAGAGGTGGGCCAGACGGGAGCGGGTCCTGCCGGCGCGTGCGTCCTGCCAGCGCAGGAATGACAGCAGGGCGACCAGCGAGACGGCGATCGCACCTACGGCGAACAGGATGGGAGAGGTGTCCGGAGCAGGTGGAAGGACGTCCTCCACGTCCGTGGAGGCAGATAACTCGTGCAACAGGGTCCAATCATCCCCCCCTGGAGACGCATATACCTCGATCTCGTGCATCTTTCCAGGCACCATCCCGGTGAGGTTGCAGGTCAACGAGGAATCGTCCGCCCAGCAATCAGCGGTGGCTGGGTGCAACGAATGGTTCTCTCCATCAACGACAAGCAGGTAGGATTCGACCATCGGGTCCGAATCCACCGTGATTGTGATGCTACGGTATCCCGGGACGGGTGGGAAGGGGTCGGCCACCTCGGTTCCAGCCAGCATCGAGATGAGTTCGATGTTGGCGGCGGACAGCGCATCTTCGGCGGTGGCGACTCCGGTGTAGACCTGGTTGAACGCCGTACCCATGGGGTCGTAGACGAAGGACATCCCTTGGGTCGAGGGTGCTGGAGTGCCCTCCTGTGCTTGGAAGAGGAATCCCGAGATGACGGGGTCGGTGGTGAGTTCCGCATCATCGTAGAGTTCGAGCGCGGTCGGCATCGTGTAGGTGTCCAGCGCGAAGTCACGCTGGACTCCAGCAGAAGAGAGCCACAGGGCGAGGTCGACCGCCGCTACCTTCTCGCTGCTCTGCTTGGTCACGGACCACCCCTTGAAAGTGACCAGGGGCGAGGAGCGCAGCCCGGTCTCGCTCATCACCGGCAGGAGCGCCTGTCCGACTTCGATCCTGCTCGCCTCATACATCGCCCAGTTCCACGGACCATCGACCACCATCGCCGCCTTCGACGAGATGAACTGCGTCTTCATCGACTCGATTCCGGTTCCAGTGGCCACCACTTCGTACTCCTTCTCCAAGGAGATCATCCAGTCCATCGCTGCAGCTGAACCGTTTGAGTCGAGGGTGGGATTGCCCTGCTCGTCGAACAGATGACCGCCGAATCCCTCCTGGAACGGGAACCACCAGTAGGTCTCCTTCACGGGCATGGCGAGCCCTTGGACATCGCCATAGGTCAGGTTCTCCGCCGCGGAGAGGAGGTCGGCGCTGGTCCAGTTCTCATCAGGATAGTCGATTCCTTTTGCATCGAACAGCGCCTTGTTGTAGATGAGCGAGAGGCAGTCCTGGCTCGCCGGGACACCTAGCAGGGCATCTCCGTAGTGCATCGCTGAGAGCGCCCGCGGGTCGAACTGGGCTCGTTCAAGTGGAGTCAGGTGGGGGCGCAGATCCTCCAGCAACGGATAGCCATCGACGCGCACCTCGCCGATCTTGCCGAGCTGGTCGTTGGAGAGGCGCACCAGATCCGGTGCTTCACCGCCCTGCGCCGCGGTCATGAACACCTGATCTGCGTTCTCGAACGGAACCCACGTCGCTTCGACCGTGATCGACGGATTGGCCGCTTCGAAATCAGCGACTGCTGCGAGGAAGGTCACCTCCTCCTTGCTGTCAGCGTTGAATGTGTACCACACCTCGAGCGTCTTCGGGCCTTCATCGCCATCAGCGACAACGGATTCAGGGCCGGCGTCATCCCCACCTATGCATCCTGCTGACAGCAGGCTCAGAAGCAGCAGAATCGTCACTGACGCCCTCGACTTCACGAAAAGACGCTGACTTGCGGGGTTATTGGCGTTCCTCATTCATCGCCTACGGCGATGAATGATTCTCCGGGAAACAGGTGAGGCCAGATGTCGCGCAAGTCGTCCGAGTCGACCACTGGAACACCTGCGTCAGTGAACGCTTGGTGAGCATCGGGGCGCCTCGGATTGAAACCGATGAACTGGGACCCGGGGATGTGCATCGAGAGGTCCATGCTGCTGTCGCCGACCGAGGCCAGTTCACTCGGTTCCAGTTTTCGTATACGGGCCAGTTTGTGGATCAACGCCCCCTTGTCGTGTGCGGGGACCGTCACCACCCCCTCATCGTGGAGATATCCATCTTCGTCGTACTGGAAACCGTTAGCCGCCCAATCGTCCACCTGGAGCAACTTCGCGATGGAGCCAATCATCAGGTCGACCCCCGCTGATATGATCACCGACGCCACATCTCGTTCGCGCAACGCCTCCACCACCTGCCGCGCACCGGACATCAGTTTCACGCCCGAGTAGCAGCGGAGCAGATCATCGCGGTGAATCTGGGGCTGGACCGATTTCCACTGCCTGATGTCGTCGGCCATGAACTCGGCGTCGCTGAGTTCACCGGCGATGAAACGGGTGAGCATGTCGGTGTCACCGGTTCCGAAGTGCTCGTGGATGAGCACCCACGAAGAGATCGTATCGGCGAGTACGCCATCGCAATCGAAGCAGACGACCTTGAGCGTCACTTGACCACCGAGGATGCGAGTCTGTTCCCGTTCATATCCGAATCGCCCCTACAGAGACGCCAGATATCCACCCCCTGCTCGAACGCTGGCGCAGGGAAGCGGTGTGTCGGACCACCCCGGGGCAACGCCCCAGGGTGGCCCTGCGTTCCAGCACGCCCCGAAGGGCGGGCCTTCAATTCAGACCTTAGTCCGCTCAGCGGATGCTGTTCGGGGTGGCGTCGTACTGCTTCAGCACGTACGCAGCCCCTCCCGGCACCTTGTACTGGACGTGGATCTCGATGTTCTGGATCAGTCCGTCGTTGTCGTTCATGCGGATGTAGATTCGGTCACCCTCGTTGTATGTGGTGATGCACGGCCCGGAGGCACAGTCGAGGTCGTCGTAGAAGGTGATCATGTTCGGGCTGTTCGAAGGCACCCGACCATAGACCATCTCGTTGTCCCCACCGGGGTAGGGCGCCATCTGCGTCTGGTAGAACTGCTGACCGGTCGCGTTGGTCCACTGCACCGAGACGACGATCGCCTGTGTGGCGAGCGGCGTGGCGGCGTAGGTCGCCTTGATCATCCAGAACCAATCTTCCTGATTGGTGTCGGCGGTGTTCGCCTCAGCCTGGAAGGTCATCCGGGGGACACCCTTGACGTTGGTGTCCGCCAGCGAACCGGCCCAGACGTAGATTACACCTGCCAACACGACGGTGATCGCCACTAGCAGAATCGTTGCGATGACTGGGCTGACTGCCTCTTCGTCATCGAACAGGTTCTCCTCTTCGAACTCCTCATCATCCTCGCGGCGGCGGCTGTTGAGCAGCAGCATTCCGACGAAGGCACCGACTAGGCTGACAGCCATGATTGTCGGTGCGAACGAAGTCACGCTCGCAGCTGCACGCACCTCCACGATGAAGGGCAGATTGCTACCAGTGTCCGTGGTCGTCAGGTTGTTGTTGTCCCAGTTCATCTCCTCAAGCGCCGGTCGGCGGATGTTCGATGTCACGTACTGGCCTGTGAACGGATTCACAGTGAGCACATCGGCGAACACCTTGACCTCTGACGAGGTGCGGTTCAGCGTGACCCAGCCCTGCACATCGGTCGAGCCACCCCACGCGGGCAGTGCCTGATCGCCGCTGCCGGGGCCATTGTCACCCAAGCGCACGCTGCTCTGGCGGACGTTGTCGACTGCGAACCAGACGCGGACGTCGTGCTCGTAGTTGTACGGTGGTTCATCACCATCGTACTCCAGTCCAACCGTCACCGGCATCGTGGTTCCCGAAAGTACACCGTAGACGTTGTGGAAGTCGAACGGGTTCCAGCGGTCGGTGTCGAAGTGGTAGTCCGGTCGGGTCTCCTCGATGTTGTGCACACGGATGTAGAGGTACTCGTAGTCGCTCTTCGGCTGGTACACACCGGTGGACGACTGGCTGTAGTCGTACTGCGGTGGTGCAATCGCCGTGTCGTTCATCCACAGTTTGATGATGCAGTAGACACCGCTCGTGGGCATCTTCTGGTGGATACCGTTGTCCGGGCGGCCGTCGCCATCAGCGTCCTGTAGCATGTCCCACTGGCTGCTGTCAGCGTCGGTCGTCGCATCATCGATGAGGTCGATCGTCAACTCGTCTGCGCTGTTGTCGATGGTCAGGCTGAAGTAGTGCTCGTAGTCGCACGTGGTCGCCTTCTCCGCCTCCCAGGTCAACTGGGCGATGGTGTGGTCGTTGTCAGACATCATCGGGCCGAGGTCGATCGTCAGGTTGTCCCTGTTCTCATCGTCCTCCATGACCATCCAGTACCACGCGCTTGCCGTGGATGTGGTGCTGGTCATGCTGCTGCCGTTGGCCACATTGACTGTGTGGCCCTGCGTGGCGTTCCATTCAAGGATGACCGGAGCGTCGTTCACTGGATTGACAGTGAACGGCACGGAGACCGTGTCAGCGGCGTCGTTGATGCTGGCACCGTCTGTCAGGTCGAGCACGATGTCGCACGTGCCACCAGCCTCGTTGTCCTCGTTCAGGTCAATCTCGAGGGTGTTCGAGCGGACACTCACAGCGAACGGCACACAGTCGACCGGGTCGGTCACTGCCGACCAGGTGTACCTCTGCGGTGCAGTCTCGCTGTTGTTCTGCTTCGAAGCGTCCTGCTCCCAGGCGTCGTCCTTGACGAACTGGTCGCCGTTCGAACTGCCGAGGTTCTTGCGAATCACGTCCCATGTGAGTTCGTTGCCCGTGGTCGGGTCACGTCGCTGAGGCTCGTCGTAGACGTTGATGACGTTGTTCACCGTGTCCTCGAAGAAGACCGGCACGCCGTCACCGCGATCGTGGTTCCAGATGATCGGCTTGTCGTTGATGTTCTGGATGCTCACCAGAATCGACTGTTGCCGCGATAGACCGTGGCCGTCCTCGACGGTCAGCAGCAGACGCAGGTTACCGAACAGTTCCGGGTTGGTCGTGATGACCAGATCCTGTCCATTCAACGCATAGGTGAACGCTGCGGACGCGTTACTCGGAGTGCTCGGGTCGTTCTGAACCGTCCACGTCAGTGCCGACGAGGCTTCCTGGTAGTCCTGCGCCTTATCGGTCAGAGAAATCGTGTGCACTCCCGTGTCCTCATCGTACTCAACATCGTCGAGGTTCTGGATGACGGGCTTGGCGCGCAGGATGTCAATCGAGATCGCCTGATTCTGGGTCATCTGGAGGCCGTAGTAGTTGCCCCAGTCCCAGTAGACGCGCTCGGCGTCCTTCACCTTCGCCATCACCTGATAGCTGCGGTCGGGTGTCGACAATATGGTGCCACCGAAGTTGAACCATGTGCGACGAATCAGCAGGAAGTCATCGAGCTGGCCGTCTGACAGGTCGCCGTTGTTGGCGTCGGTGTTCAGCGTGCCATAGTCGTAGAATTGCTGCGCACAGTGGCAGGTCAGGTTGACCTGCTGTAGTGGGAAGATACCCACCAGCAGTCCGGGTGCGGTCGTGTAGATTGGGTCCGCATGCAGCAGAGCGAGCCAGCGAATCATTCCCTGCGGGCTGCCGAGGCAGGTCCATGGGATTGAGAACTCGCTGTCCGCGTTGAACGCCGTCAGGCCGGGGATTCCCCAGCCGACGTAGAACCGGACTCCTTGGCACTGGGACAAGCTGGTGATGTCAGTCCATTGATTGCCAGTCGTCAGTTGCTTGATACCCCAGTCGCCCGTGTCCTCAGCGAACAGTAGGTAGTCCGCCAGGAACGGCAGCGAGTGCGTCCCGAGCGCTGGTTGCGTCTGGGTCGGAGACCACATCCAGCTGCTGTCAGAAGTCGTGCTTCCTCCCGGTCGTGTGTCGAGGTAGATCATCCCGTCGAGCAGGGTGAATGTCGCGCCCCTGAGATTCAGGTAGAGGTTATCGACGTCCCAAGTGATGCTCAACGAAGCAGTCTGGGTGAAGGCCAGCACACCGGGCATCGCATCGTCTGCGTCGTTCTCGGTGTATGCGCCTTCCCAGTCGTTCAGCGAACCGTCGACGGTGATCGTGTTGCCACGCATCGACGGGCTGGTGTACTCAGATCGCGAGAAGTCAGTGAAGGTCCCTTGCGCCTGCGACTTGACCATCACTCCGACGTTGGTGGCCGGATTACCCATGTGCGTCACTGTCAGGTCGAGCAGGTTGCCCTCATGAATCAGCGACGTGGTGGTCATCGCCAGCTTCGACGAGGTCAGCGTGTTGCCCACGCTGGTGACTACGCTGTACGCGCCCGCGTCAATCTGGGTGCTGGTGTCTGCCCAGCTCATGTTCTCGATCGAGCCTTGCGCTCCGTAGACGGTCTTCAGCGTCGTGTCGGAATCGCTCGTTCCGCCGTTCCAGCGGAAGTCTCCGTGGCCGGTGGTAAGCAATCCAATCGCACCCGAGGTGCTCAGGTCAGTTATGTCCAGCGTGTGACGAGTGGTCGAAGTCAGCGAACTGATGCCGACGCCGTAGACGTCGTTCACATTGATCATGGCACCGTCAACCGTGATGTGCGTGTTGACCGCATCAACGCCGACGTAGTCAGAGCTGATGACCGCGTTGCCCTTCAGTGTCAGGTATCCTCCATCCATGTTGAGGCCGTTTGCGAAGCCGCTGATTGCCGTCCCGTTGAAGGAGAACTTCTCGTTGCCGTCCAGCGCATCGACACCGGTCGTGCGCAGGTTGGTGCTGGTTCCGGTTGAGTTGACCACGGTGATCGTCCCGGTCATCTGGGCGTGGTTGTTGCAGTGGTAGTCGTAGGTGCCCGCAGTCGAGAAGGTGTAGACGAATGTGCTACCCAGGTTCATGTCGCCACTGTCCCATAGGCCAGTGTCAGAGGTGGTCGTGTGGATGTATGGTGTTCCCGCGTAGTACTGCACTGCACGCCATCGGATCGAGTCACCTGTGTTGAGGGTCACGGTCTGCGGAGTGTAGTAATCCGCCATGATGTCAACTGTGGTCACGCCTGCAGCCGACCCGCCCGTGGCGGTGAAGCTGCTGCCAGTGTCCTCTACGTTGCATCCCTCGGAGACGAGCGCGTTGGCGGTCGTGGTCACGTCGTTGCCATCCATGTATATGGTGCGCAGACCGCAGTTCTCGAGCACGATGCCGAGCGCCGTCGGATTGAGGCGCCCACCGGTGGCTGAGATGCTGTTGCCGTCGATGGCGATATCGTGGCCGGACAGAACACCGTAGACGTTGATGCCGCCGTCGGCGTCGAGCAGGGTGTTGTCGCTCACGCTTCCCCAGCCGTTACGCAGGTAGATGCCAGCGTTGCCGGAGTTGCCGATGCCGCGGATCGTGTTGCCGTCGATGTTGTACTCGGTACCCACGCCAGCGCCTTGGCCGCGCAGGTAGACCGGGTTGTCAGCCGAGATGTCGTTGTTGGTGATGTCAAGGCTTGGACACGTCTGGTCCTGGGTGTAGGCCCCGTACTGCAGACGCAGGCTCCCGAAGACGACGTTGTTGTCGATCGTGTGGTCCTCGCAGTTGGCGTTGAGATACAGCCAGAAGGCGAGGTAGGTGCTGTCCTCGAGGATGTTGTTCGTCCACACGGCGCCGTCCGTGCCGTTGCCATTGTAAGCGGGGGCGTAGGCGTAGTAGTTCGAGTAGACCATGAGTCCGACGGTGCATCCCCACATGACGTTGTTGTCAACGAGGTAGTTCGAGATGCCGTCATCGCCGATGTAGTTGCCAGCGCTGGAGATACATATCTCCTCCTGGTAGACACCTGGCGGGTCCTCATGCGCCCAGTAGTGGACCATGGTGGTGTTGGTCACCCTGATCACAGGTTCTTCCACGTAGTAGCTGGCTCCGCTGCCTATTGAACCGACGTTGATCAACACGCTGTTGTTGACGTAGAAGTCGCCGTAGTTGTAACCACCGTAGTAACCGATGTTGAACAACTCCGTGCCCATGGCGCCGACGGCCGTCCATTCGACATCGTCGAAGTAGGCGGCGGCACCGTACGGGTAGCCTGCATACATGTCGGCCCAACTGTTCGCGTAGAATCCTGTCGTGAACATCGTGGACCCGTTGAACGAGGTGTCCGAGGTGCTGAGGTACGTCCATGGCGAGTCGAGCAGGATGTTCTTGTTCTGCATGTTCGCCGGGAGCGCGTTGTAGTAGCCGTACTCGGTTATCGTTCCACCCTGGCCGTTGGACTTGACCCGCGATGATCCCGTTGAAAGCCCGACACAGTCTTGCAGCACGTTGTAGGTCGCCGAAGCGAAGCTGTAGCAGACGCGGGCGTCGAAGGTGTTGGTCAACGCCACCGCTTCCTGGTTGCCCGGGGAATCGGTCAGAGTCAGGGCATGCCTGGCCCAGCGGAAGTCAGCCACTGTGCTGCTGTACGCCACCTTGGCAGCGGTCACCGCTTTGTATCCATTGAGGTTCATCCAGGTGGTGCCGCCGCTGTCCACGGTATAGGTGTTGAACCGCGACATCATAGTACCGCTGGAATCAGTCACCCCTTGGTCGGCCTTTTGATCGTCGGCGTCGAGAATCACGATCGGCGTGCCGGCTATGGCGTTGCCATCGGCTGACAGGTCGATCTGCAGATTGCGCGCACGTTCGAATATCCCAGAGCCAGTCACGTCGATCTTGGCATCATCGACGGTGCCGTCGAGAGCAATCACCCTCGCAGAACCGGTGATGCTGACATCGTCGCTGTTGCCAGACCATGTGCAGTCGTTGCAATTGACCGTGCCGCTGCCATCGGTCCTGAGACCGACGTCGTTGTTGCTCATCGTCAGTGCGTCGAAATTCCACTCACCGGTGCTGCCCGAGACTATGCGGACACCACTGCCCGCAGCGTTCGAGACCGCGCCGCCGAATTCGAGTTTCATGTCCTTCGAGAGCACCAGACCGTCCTGCGTCTGGCTGTCGAAGACCGCGTTGGTCACTTCGACATTCCCTGAGGCCGACTGCGTCATGCGCAGGCCATAGCGGCCACCGTTGACGGTGACGCCGTCCAAATCCGTGGACGCGCTGCCACTGATGAGAACGCCTTCGTTGTCGGGTGTGTTGACGGTGACTCCTGCGAAGGATGCCGCTCCCCTGTTGCCGCTGATCTCGATGCCCGTGGTAGAGCCGTCGATCTGACCGTTGGCGATGGACGACATTCCGAACTCGCGTCCCCAGTTAGCATCCATCAGTTCCTGGATGGTGTTGCCGCCGCGGAATACGAACTCGTAGCGGTCCTGGAAGTAGTCCCTGCCGTTGTGCAGGATGTCGAGGTAGGCGTGGGTGCCGATGATGCTGGGACTGCTGGTGTCGACGATCGGCCACGACACTCTGTAGCCGTTCGGTGGCGGAGTCTGGTAGGTGTAGGCGTAGTTGAGACAGACGTTGTAGTTGCCCCACATGCCGTTGAAGCCCTCAGGAGGCGCGAAGATGCCGCCCTGGTAATGGCTGCCGAAGGAGAAGCTCGGCCAGTAGTAGCCCCAGTAGTTGTACGGGTAGTAGTTCTGGTTGCCGGTCAGCCCATCGACGATGTCCAGCGTGAAGCCGAAGTCCATCGGGTAGGAGTTGGCGCCGTAGTAGGCGCCCGAGGTGGTGTACGGGCCGTAGCCTGGTGTCACGAAGTACCAGTAGTAGCCGTACTGATAGGAACCGCCGGGGTTGTACTGGTAGCCGTAGTTGTTGCAGTCGTAGGCAGCCCAGCCGTCGTTCCTTGACGGGTGGTTCGGGTTCAGCCTGTTACCAAGGTTCGAGGTATCGCCTGAGTCATAGTATCCGGTCATCTGCTTGCCAGCGGCGTCTATGGTGAAGTTGGTGAGGCCACTGCCGGTGTCCAGAGCGATGCGAGCTCGATCGTAGACTCCGTAGTACTTGCTGGTCGCGTAGTTGTACAACGGGTGGACGTTGCCGCCCGCGTAGACGGTGTTGAACCCGTACTGGATGTAGTTGTACTGGGCCGCCAGATTGGAGATGTCCATGTCGTAGGTCGCCCAGCCGCGGCTCGCTCCTGAGAGCAGGGTGCTGCGGTAGATCGTCGGCAGCGTCATCCCGCCGTTGATCTCGATGCCGACCGTGTTGTTGGTCAGCGTGAAGCCGTCGATGGACGGTGCGGCGTTCTTGACGACGATGCCAGTCTGGGCACCGCGGATGTCGATGTTGTTCAGGCTGCTGCCGGCGGTGTTCTCCAGATGAACGGCGGTACCGCTCTGCTGCACGTTGAACACGCCTCCATCGTTGACGGTCAGAGTTCCTCCGTCGACCCTGATGGTCGCCGTCGAAGCCGATGTGGCCTGCTGGCCATAGACTGCGGCGCCGTTGGTCAGCGACATCGTCGCGCCACTGGGAACGTTCCACGCTCCGTTGGAGCGGACGTGCCCATCGCGTACGTAGGCGTTGTCGAGAGCCAATGTTCCTCCATCCTCGATGTTCATCAGCACACCGTAGTTGCTGTTGAACGCCTTCAGGTTGCCGACCTCGCCACCGCCCTCGGTGATGAGCATCTCACCGCCGTTCTTGATGGTGATCGTCGGCTGTTGGTTCGCCGTGTGGTTGACTATCATCTTGGTCCCGTCCAGGTGCAGTTTGCATCCGTCGAGGATCAGGTTGGTCGACAGCGTGAGCAACTGCATCGTGTAGATGTAGTAGCCGTTGAACGTGCTGGTGTTGGTCGCCAGCCATGCGCAATCCTTCGCAGCGCCGTTCCAATCCATCGGGAACGCTTCCAGCTTCATGTAGACCTGGCTTCCGACGTCCAGAGGCATCGCGCACGATCCCACTGAGTTGGTGCAGGTGCTGGTGTACCACGCGTCGGCGGGTCCGGTCTCGTTCTGGCCGGCA
>CALCOR010000073.1 GCA_937897085.1 uncultured euryarchaeote
CGAAGTGCTGGTGCTCGACGACGGACCAGAATCCATTGTCACCCTGAACGGTTCTATAGACTGGAAGCGGCGCCAGAGGATGTGGGATGCAGCAACGGTCATCGTAGCGACTCCACAGGTGATCCGCAACGATGTCCAGCGAGGCAGCATCGACCTGGCCGACGTCTGTCTGCTGGTCGCCGACGAGGCGCATCACGCCATCGGCAAGGATGCCGCCGGAGAGGTGGGTGAACTCTACCGACAGCAGGCCACGAATGCTCTCGTTCTCGGGGCGACGGCGAGCCCGGGGTCGACCGATGAGCAGGTGACCGAGGTATGCCAGCGACTCGGCGTGTCTTGTATCCACGCTAGGCGTGCCGAGGATGCGCTGCTCGAACCGTACGCTGCTGGACTGCGTGTCCAAGATGTGCCGGTCGAGGTTCCCGAGGAACTCCGCCTGCTCTCCGCTCCCCTGCAGAGATGGCTCGACACGCTGGTGGATCAACTGCGCCGACTCGGATACTACGTCCATGCGGGAAGAGTGACGATGGGCGCGCTCGCCGATGCGCGCGGACGCATCCAAGTCGCCATCAACCGCCGTGAGGGGCTGGCGTACAACGCCGCCCGCCAGAACGCTACGGCACAACGGCTGCTCAACCTGATCGGCTACCTGCTCTGCCAAGGAGTGGCCGCCTCACGCGAATCCCTCGAGCGGATGGAACAGGCAACCAGCGCCGAGCAGAAGAGCGCCTCGGCGTTCCTAGGAGATGCGCGTATCCGCAACCTCAGACAGACCTTGGCAGAAACACCGGAACTGCACGGGAAGATCGACCGGACGCAGGAACTGGTTCTCGAGCAACTCCGTCAGGACCCTGACAGCCGTGTCATCGTGTTCGCGCACTTCCGCGACACCGTCAACGAGATCGTCGGTCGACTCAACCGATGCGAAGGGGTGATCGCCGAACGATTCGTCGGTCAGACGAGTCGCGCAGGCAGCCGTGGAATGACCCAAAAGAAGCAGATTGAGGGGCTGCATCGATTCAGGGATGGAGAGTGCAACGTGCTCGTAGCCACCTCGGTGGGCGAGGAGGGGCTCGATGTGCCGAGGGCCGACCGCGTCATCTTCTACGAACCGGTCGGCAGCGAGATCCGCACCATTCAGAGGCGTGGGCGCACCGGGAGGCATCGCTCGGGCCAGGTGTTCGTGCTCATCGCCACCGGCACCCGCGATGAAGGAGCTAGGGCCGGCGCGCTGGCGCGCGAGCGCAGGATGCACGATGTGCTCGACCGTGTCCGTCGGTCGCGCGGCTCTCCTACCGGGAAGCAAGCCGGCGATTTGTTGCAGGCGTTCACCATCAAGAGCGATGAGGGTGATCAGGATCCGTGGGAGTTCGTCGAGGCCGAGCGGGAGCGACTGGCGCCTGAACTCGGCACCCAGCGAGAGCGCATCGAGCGCATCGTAGGGGATGAAGACGCAGACGCTGATGAGGAGCAGCCTGACCCCCCACAGGACCAGGTGGACCCGCGGCGCCTGAGACCGCGTGGACAACGAGGACTCGACTTCTACCCGTCCGATGTGGCACCAGAGAGGATGCTGGGGGGCCGAGAAGAGGACGATGTCGAGGAACTGGTTCCGGTGAACCTCGAAGGGTTGGCACTACGCGCCGCCGAGGACATCGTGCAGGCGCTCACCACCGACGCGGTAGACCCGCTCGAACACGCCACCGACATACCCTGCCGTATCGTGGTCGACCATCGGGAGTTGAACACGACCATCGCCGCCTCGCTGCGCCTTCAGGGAATCGATGTCGACGTGCAGACGCTGGCGGTGGGCGACTTCCAGATTGGCGACCGTGTGCTAATCGAGCGCAAGCGCGTGCGAGACTTCGTCGACTCGCTGCTCGACGGAAGGCTGCTCGATCAGGCCCACCGGCTGGTCGCCGCTGCACCAAGACCACTCCTGCTCATCGAGGGTGGTGACCTGTTCATGCAGCGAGCGGTGCACATGAACGCGCTGATGGGCGCGCTCGCGACGCTCACCGTCGATCTCGGCCTGCCCGTGGTCACGACAGCTGATGGTGAGGAGACCGCACGCTTCCTCGCAATCGCCGCACGCCGTGAACAGGCGCTGCTCGGAGCCCTCACCAAGGCTGCGCGTCAGCGATTGGGTGCTGCTGAGGGGGGAGATGAATCACTGGGGCGTTTCGTCGAACGTCAACAGCCCGGAGAGCCCGGAGCCGAAGTCGCTCGGGAGGAGCAGGCAGGTGCAGCTGCCCAGACGGTGATCAGTATTGAGGCGGGAGAAGTGGCCGATGCCGGTTGGGAAGGTCAGAAAGTCATTCTCGATGCGAGCGGAGCTGAAGGTGCCCTGGCGACTCGCGAGCGTAAGGAACTGGAATTCGACCGTCTCGCCATGCTCCAATCCGTTCCAGGAGTAGGGCCTGCCACCGCCGACAGGTTGCTCGAGAGGTTCGAGAGCGTCGCTGGGGTGGCCGCTGCCACGGTTGAGGAGTTGTCCACAGTCAGCGGGATCGGTGCAGCGAAAGCAGCTCGAATCCTTGAAGTCCTCAACAACTGAATCGTGTGCTGCCCGAGCGCATGGGTAGCCTATCGAAGGACGGACTGAAAGCCCTTTGAAAATCAGTTTCCGTTTCAATGGGTATTCGGATAGGCCCTTGCGAATGGTCCGATCCGATTATTCGATTATCAAATTCGTTTCTGCGTCACCTGCTTGACCGGATCAAATCTCCTCAAAGATAGAGTCAACTTCTTCGTTTGGAATAATCAACTCAGCCAATTGAATCAGTAGTTTGACATTTTGAACCAAAATCTCTGATTTGCGAATGAAACCATGCATACCAATGCAGTTGACTGAATCATCAGAAACTACCACCTTCTTCAGGACATTATTTACCTCTAAGAGTTTAGATTGAATATTGGGTGTGAGAAGTTCCTTTACCTTATTGAGTCGC
>CALCOR010000074.1 GCA_937897085.1 uncultured euryarchaeote
CGGTGATCAAGCCGGCGACCTCAGCGGGCTCGCTGAGGTCGGCCTGAACCACGACGGCTTGCACGCCGACGGCGCTGAGTTCTGCCGCCAACTGACCGGCTTCTTCTGTGGAGCGGTTGCAGTGAATCGTGACATCGGTGCCCTGTGCAGCCAACGCTCTGCAGATGGCTGCACCAATCCTCTTCGCGCCACCGGTAACGAGTGCTGACCGCATCAACTGTCCCTCAAAGCAGACCGCCTAGACTGCCATTCAACTTCAGCATACCGCGGAATACATCGCCTCACGCGCCGGCTCTGCCGGCGGACGAATTCTTATTCGCCCCAGCATATGACAGCGGAACGGGGTGCAGACTCAGTGAGCCGCAGATTGCCGTTATCCGACCAATCAGCGGACGTGAGCATGCCCGGAGGATGTGGTGGAGCGGCACGCATGACCGTCGAGGAGAGGCGCAAGGCGTCGCGCAAACGTCTTCCGCAGTGGTTCAGGACCAGCCTACCGACAGGAAGCGCCCAATCTACCTACAATCAGACCCGCTCGGTCGTGCAGGAGCATGGGTTACACACGGTGTGCGAGGAGGCCCGCTGCCCGAACATCCACGACTGCTGGGGAAGGGGTACCGCCACCTTCATGATCGCCGGTCAAGAGTGCACCCGCTCCTGCCGATTCTGTGCTGTCGGGACGGTGAAATCGCCCCCGCCGCTGGATGCTACAGAGCCAGAAGACCTCGCGACAGCGGTGGCGTTGATGGGAATCTCGCATGCGGTCATCACGGTCGTCAACAGGGATGACCTTCCCGATGGTGGAGCGGCTCACTACAGATCCTGTCTGGATGCGGTTCATTCTCGCTCGCCAGCGGTCACGTTGGAACTGCTCTGCTCGGACCTCGATGGAAACCTGCTCGCCTTGGCCGAGCTGTTGGATTCCAGCCCGTTATCCGTGTTCGCGCACAACGTCGAATGCGTTCCGCGCCTTGACCCGTTGGTACGTGATTCACGCGCCTCGTTCTCCCAGTCACTCACCGTTCTGCGTGAGGCGAAGCGGCTGCGCCCGGACATGCTCACCAAGAGCAGCCTGATGGTGGTCCTGGGTGAGACCGATGCCGAGGTCGAACAGGCGCTGGCCGAACTGCGTGATGCAGGAGTGGATCTGATCACTCTAGGGCAGTATCTGCAACCTTCGTGGAAGCACATCGCAATCGACCGCTTCCCCACTCCGTCGCAGTTCGCATCGTGGGATGCCTGCGCCCGTGATTTGGGCTTCCTCGCAGTCGCCAGCGGGCCGCTGGTTCGCTCATCGTATCGTGCTGGAATGTTGTTGGCTGAGGCCCGCGGCGGACCACCTGTCGTGACAGTCGCGGCAACGGGGTCTGCCGTCAGCAATCTGGCGCCGGCAACACTCACTGACGAGGCCGCAGGACAACCATGATAGTCAGCAGGAGATGAGGTGAAAGCATGACCAAGCGGGAGCCAGACCCAACGTCTGAACCGTACACTGTTCCCACCGCTCCGTTCCGTCCAGGTGACCAGCCGGAGTTCGACTCCTGGCCATGGACACCGGCCGACCTCGACCGCCCGGACCCCGCCACCTGTGAGAGCGAAGACACCCGCGAGCACGCCCACGGGCTCGTGCGCGTGCTCTCTGAAGACAACCTCGCCTCCGGCGCGTGGGACCCGGGCCTGGATGCCGACACCCTACGAAGAGGGCTCGAACTGATGGTGCTCCTGCGCATCTTCGACGACCGCATGATGAAGATGCAGCGGACTGGGAAACTGTCCTTCTACATGCGTTCATTCGGGGAGGAGGCGGTCGCCATCGCCCAGACGATGGCGTTAGAGGAGCAGGATTGGATCTTTCCTACCTATCGGCAACCGGGTGCCCAGTTCGTGCGCGGGCGGGACTTGGTGAGCATGATCAACCACTGCATCGGCAACATCGAGGACAATGTCAAGGGAAGGCAGATGCCGGTACACTACACATATCGCGACGGGCGCTACATATCCGTCTCCAGTCCTGTGGGCACTCAGTTTCCGCAGGCTGTCGGGGTGGCGATGGCATCGGCGTATCGCGGTCTCGATGAGGTGACCATCACTTGGATCGGAGACGGAGCGAGCGCTGAGGGTGACTACCACTACGCGCTGACCTTCGCCAGCGTGTTCAATCCGCCCGTGATCCTCAACGTCGTCAACAACCAGTGGGCCATCTCAACGCACCGTAACTTCGCCACCGGGGGGTCAAACTTCGCCTCACGCGGGCTTCCGTATGGGGTTCCTTCGATTCGAGTCGATGGGAATGACTTCCTCGCCCTCTACTCCGTCACCAAATGGGCTCGCGAGCGGGCGGGCGCGGGCGCGGGCCCTACTCACATCGAGGTGTTGACCTACCGCGCTGCTGGTCACAGCAGCAGCGACGACCCGACCCGCTATCGCCCGGCGGATGAGTACGGCGTCTGGCCGGGCGGTGACCCAATCGAGCGGCTCAAGGCGCACTTGTGCGCGCTGGGAGAATGGTCCGATGAGCAGCAGGAAGAACTGGAATCACGCATCGATGAGAAGGTGGTCGCCGCCTACAAGGAAGCGGTCACACACGGCGACCTCGCCAGCGGGCCGTATCCTCCGGCATCCACCATCTTCACCGAGGTCTACGAGGAGATGCCGTGGCACCTGCAGGAGCAGCGCGAGGAGCTGGGCAAGTAGGAGATGGTAAGATGGCGAACATGAACATCATCGGCGCGCTGAACAGCGCCCTCGACAGCATGCTCGACCAAGATGAGAACGTCGTCATCTTCGGCGAGGACATCGGCTACTTCGGAGGCGTGTTCCGCGTCACTGACGGACTGCAGGAGAAGCATGGAGCGCACCGCGTGTTCGACTCGCCGCTCGCAGAGGGTGGAATCGCCGCCATCGCCTTCGGCATGGGGCTGAACGGATTGCGTCCCGTCGTCGAGATCCAGTTCTCCGACTACATCTTCCCCGCCTACGATCAGATAGTGAACGAAATCGCCAAATTGCGCCACCGCTCTGGCGGTGAGTTCTGGACACCGGTGACCATTCGAACACCGGCTGGCGGTGGCATCCGCGGCGGGCACCACCATTCCCAGTCGCCGGAGTCGCAGTTCACGCACACACCGGGCCTCAAGGTCGTCTACTGTTCCACCCCGTTCAACGCCAAGGGGCTGCTCACCAGCGCCATCGAATGCAACGATCCGGTGATCTTCTTCGAACCGAAGCGCTGCTATCGCGGTCCCTTCTACGGAGACCCCCACGACGTCCCCACGTGGGCCGACCATCCAGACGCCGAGGTGCCAGAGGAGCACTACACAATTCCCCTCGGGGAAGCACGAATGGTGCAGGAAGGTGAGGCGTGCACGGTGATCGCCTGGGGCGCGATGGTGCACGTGTGCGAACAGGGCATCCGCGAC
>CALCOR010000075.1 GCA_937897085.1 uncultured euryarchaeote
AATGAGATGGCGGTCGAGCGCGCAGATGCTGAAGCGGCGGTCGAAACTCTCGTTCGGTACATCGAGGGGGCGGACGGAACCCTGAGGGAAGGGTTAGCGGGCACGCCTGCCCGGGTCATTTCTGCATACGACGAGATCTTCTCTGGATATGAGGTGGATGTCCAGAAGACATTGGATTCAACATTCAACAGCGAGGGCTACGACGGCATCGTCCTGCTCAGGGACATCGAATTCCATTCAACCTGCGAACACCACCTACAGACTTTCAGTGGGCGGGCACATGTCGCCTACATCCCCGTCGAAAGGATCGTGGGAATATCGAAACTTGCTCGGTTGGTCGACATCCATGCTCGTCGACTGCAGAACCAGGAGCGCATCACTAGGCAGGTCGCCGATGCACTGGTCGAACACCTCTCTCCACTCGGTTGTGCGGTGATCATCGAAGCGGGACACGGTTGCATGCGCTGCCGCGGTGTGCAGAAATCGCATGCCGTGATGACTACCAGTGCAATGCGAGGTGTCTTCTTCGACAAGCCCGAAGCACGCTCGGAACTGATGCAGCTCATCCGCTCGAAGCCATTGGATGGATAATCAGATGGATGATACTCCAAAACTCGTAGCGCTGCCCATCGTGCAGATCATCGATGATGCCGTGATGCCACCCAAGCAACAACTGGTGGACGATGACCTCGACGCCGTCTATCCCATTGTCGAGATGTTCCATTCAGTCCAAGGTGAGGGATTCCACGCCGGCACCCCTTCCATTTTCATCCGCTTCGGCGGGTGCAACCTGGCCTGCCCGTGGTGTGATACCGAGTTCGACAAGTGGACCAACATGACTCTGAGGGATATCATCGAGTACATGCAACCAATGCCCTGCAAGCGAATAGTGCTCACCGGTGGAGAACCGGCGCTGCAGGATCTGGAATGTCTTGGTCGAGTGCTGAAACCGCTAGGATACTCGCTCGCCATCGAGACCAACGGCACCATCGCCATCCCTGAAGGAGTGTGTGACTGGGTGTGTGTGTCACCGAAGGACCAGGAATATCCCAAGGTTGCGATCCGACAGAATACTGGGGATGAACTGAAGGCGGTGTGGCTAGGTCAGGACCTGTCTTTGTATGACGAGTTGAAGGGTGGGTTCCAGCATCTCTTCCTGCAGCCCTGCTACGACGAATCCAAGGATGTCGAGTGGAATGGGCGGAACTTTCGTCAGACGTTCGATGTCGTGCGCGTCAACCCCGAATGGCGCCTTTCGATCCAGACTCACAAGTGGATGGGGGTCGACTGATGAGTGGCGGTGTTGCAGTGATGGCTCTCTCTGGTGGAATGGACTCCACCGCGCTGCTGATGCGCCTGCTGGCTGATGGATGTCAGGTACATGCGATCTCGTTTGATTATGGGCAGAAGCATGTCGTAGAACTCGACCGTGCGCGCGCTAACATTCGCTACCTTGCAGACTGGGGGCATGAGGTGCATCACCAGGTGATTGACCTCACATCGGCGATGTCATCGTTCCATTCGGCGCTCACGGATGATGCTGTGGAGATTCCCACCGGCCACTACGAGGAGGAACAGATGAAGCAGACAGTGGTGCCCAACCGCAACGCCATATTCGCCTCGATTCTCTACGGTCATGCCCTGTCAATTGCTCTGCGGGACAAGGTCAACGTCGAGATCACCCTCGGTGTCCACTCAGGCGACCACGCCATCTATCCCGACTGCCGTCCACAGTTCTACTCCGCCCTCGCTAATGCCTTCGAGATCGGCAACTGGGATTCCGAATTCGTCTCTTTTCGCCTGCCGTGGATTGACGGTCACAAGGAGACCATTCTTCGTGATGCTGAGGCAGCGATCGAACATCTTGGCCTCGACTTCGACATCGTGTTCGCCAACACCAACACCTCATACAACCCGGATTCACAGGGCCGTTCAGCGGGAACATCTGGGGCTGATGTCGAGCGTATTCTCGCCTTCCATGCCATTGGAAGGGTGGATCCTGTTCCGTACGTGAAGCCGTGGGAGGAAGTCCTTGCTCGCGCATTGGAGGTCGAGGAGGAGCACAAGGGGGTGCGCGCTTGACAACGAGCATCCGCCGCTGGGTGGAGACCGACACCGGTCACCGCGTCCCCAATCACAAGAGCAAGTGCAGGCACCTGCACGGCCACCGCTACCGTTGGGAGGCCGAGGTCGAAGGGGATGTCGTCACTGAGGAGGGTGTCTCAGAGGAGGGGATGCTGATCGACTTCTCGGATATCTCGCGCATACTCACAGAGCATATCCACGATGTGCTCGACCACGCATTCGTGGTATCCGAGGACGATGCGGATGCGCGTGCTGCCCTAGCGCACATGGGGGATGCGCACCGGACTGTGATCGTCTCGTTCATCCCGACTGCGGAGAATCTGGCCAAGTGGGCGTTCGAACAGGTCGAGCCACACATCCAAACAGTGTATGGGAATCAACTCCGACTTGCTGCCTTTCACGTGCGCGAAACCCCGAAGAGTTGGGCTTGCTGGCGTCCTTGAAATAGGGTCAAAGTCCCATGGCGGGCATGATAACAGGTGGACGCTGGAATGGAATCAACATTCGTCTGACAGATCCAAATGCCATGGAACGGGTCAGTTGCACAGCGTGCAGCATGGACATGGAGGTGAAACGGGGCGTAATCGGTCCTACGAGTTGGGCCGGGGCGTTGGCGCGAAAAGAGCGCGAGCACGACTATTGGGCCTGTCCGAACAACGAATTTGACTGGCATGACCAGATTGTTGGGCTGATACAAGAGAAACAAGGTACGATCAGCCGGACATTGAAGGCGCTGATCCAGATAGACATCGATGCCATCAGGGATGAGCACGTCGCCGACGATGCGTGATTACTCCTCTTCCCCGAGAACCATCAGCGCATCGCGCGACTGAATCAGGACACCTAGCAGACGGTGGGCTTCGTCGTCCAAAGGCATCCCGCGCATGATGGTGCGCTTCAGCGTCTCTGCGACACCCTTGCGCTTTCCATCATCGATGCTGACTGCCTCGGAGAGTTCGTCACAGACTTCGTGCAGCACCCTACGCAATTCCGGGTCGAGCAGCCTCTGCGGTTCGACTGTACGCGGGAGGCCCTCCTGTAGGCCTAGTTCCTCAGCGAGCAGTTGCTTGTGCAGTTCGTAGAGAATCAGGGTGACCGCATGACTGAGATTGAGGATTGGATATCCCTCCCATGTTGGCAGCGTGACCAGGAAGTCACAGCGTTGCAACTCTTCGGTAAGCAGACCGACTCCTTCGCGGCCGAACAGCAGGGCGACCTTTCCTTGCACTTCGCCCAACCTCTGTGACAACTCATCAGGAAGCACGAAATGACGGAACACGACCTTTGAACCAGTCTCCCGCTTTCCACTGGTGCCCACGACCAACGATATGTCTTCCATGCACTCTTCCCAAGTGGAATGAACGACAGCCTGCTCCAGCACCTTGCGGGCGTGCTTGGCGCGCGCCCATGCCTCGTCCTCGATGAGGAATCCCTGTTCAGAGATCACCCGAAGTTCGGCGAACCCGAAGTTGAGCATAGAGCGAGCGACGGCCCCGACATTACCTTGCACCTCTGGCTCAACGAGCACCACGATGATCTGGGCCGCTCGCTGTGGCAGCGGGATGTCGAGACGCTCTCCC
Source organism: uncultured euryarchaeote (assembly GCA_937897085.1). Taxonomy (GTDB): domain Archaea; phylum Thermoplasmatota; class Poseidoniia; order Poseidoniales; family Thalassarchaeaceae; genus JAKUTA01. Next base: position 3,666 of record CALCOR010000075.1, read on the forward strand.
ATCCCATCACCTCATTCACCTGGGGGTTGCCAGGATTCCAGTGAAGCGCGGTCTGAATGTTGGTAGATGAACAGAATCCAGCCGCCTTCCTCGGATTCTCGGTCGGGGAGCGGGATGCTGCGCTTGTTAACGCCAATGTCACCCAGATGTGTGAACAACGCCGTCAATACCTCTTGATCAGGGTGGCGGACACAAACCGGTTCATGTTGCCAGTCCCACACCAGTTGTGCGGACACTGAACCGACCACCCATGTCAGTCCGTGCGGCGTTGCACGTAGGTGGTGACGTACCCGGCAATCCAGTTTCGCAGCCGCTTGTTGGCCAGACGGCCTTCGTCGTCGACCAGGTCTGTGAACTGTTCGACCTGAGCCTTGTTGTGATCGAAAGCAGTGGGGTGCCGGCGATAGGGTTTCTCGAACACTTTGTGTGCGCACTGCTTATGCTTGTCCCCCTTTTTGTTTGGAATCATGGCGGTGCATTTCTCCCTGTCCGCATCGAAGGCCATCTCAAAGTTGCATTTCGCGCATCGATGCAACTCTCCACAGTTGCACAACGGATTCTCTTCGGTCGGATAGAACTGGTCGGGGAACTCCTCTACGAGGCGAATGGCGCGGATCTTGATGAATGACGGCCTGATGTTCCCCATGCTGCTCAGCCCCCTGCATACTTGTCTGTGTCCAACTTCACTTCGATGGGGAAGCCTTCCTCACGAGTGACCGTGATGTGAATCCTGCGCGGAGGTTTCTGAATGCCACGACTCCAGATGGTGTGATTGATCGCCTCTTCAATCCAGATATCCTCGTCCTCCTGCACCTTCATGTGCCGAGAAACGAATTTTCTCACTTCGGTAATCGCTCGTGAAGCTCGCTTTGTGCGTGGAACGTTCCATGCTGCTCGGAGCGGGACTGTGTAATGGCGTGTGCCGTGGAACAACTTGACCTCTGCCATTCATCCTCACCTCTGTAATTTGCTGCGGCGCCAAGTGTGTCGCTTCGGGTGTGTGGTGGTGTTGCGAGCTGTCTTGAGCATCACCCAGACAGGAACGCGACGGTTCCTCTTGGTCACCTTCATCAGACGCTTTTTCTTCGCATTCGGTTTGTGTCGTGCCATCTCATTCACCTCATAGTCTGCGAATCGATGTTTCGCGGCGGTCGTCCGACAGCCCAGCCAAGATGCGCTTCAGCATCTCATCGTCAACGGGAACAGCAATCCTTTCTTCACCCGACAACACGGCCAGATGGTGCTTGACGGTGAGGGCGAGATCCGGGTAAGCGAGTTCCACGCGTGCGAGCCGCTGTCGGGCGTCAGGTGTCAGAATGGTGCGCATCAGTTCAGTAAGTTGTTCCGCATCATGCTGAGCCTCCGCCTGCTGCTGCTCTGCCTCAACCTGTGCTTCCGCCTGCTGCTGCATCTGCTTGACGAGTTCCTGCTTGCGCGCGTCGCGCAGATTAGACAGTTCATCATCGTTGGACATGCCCATGATCACCTCGAATCACCATCTCTCAGTACTTCTCCAAACCCGCATACAGTTCGTCAGCCTGCGGACGAACGGCATTGGCGACCTCATCGAGAAGCCGATGCCCCCCGTTGGTCAGGTTACGACCCAGAGTCACAGTCCCAGGTGCGTTCATCTGCATTTCGATCATGCCCGCTTGCTCGAGCTGCTGCAGTATACTTCGAATGATATGTCGACTTCCGGAACGAGCGCGGTCTGGGTTGGCGCCCCGGTCTCGCGATCCACCGAAAGCCTGTGCGAGATGATTGACTCCAACGGGACCCTGCGAGCCGATTTTGCGCAGAATAGCTGCGGCGCGGACCTCCCACCAATCAGCATGTTCAGGGGGGCGCTCCCGGTGGACTCCAGTCTTCACGTGGTCAGCCCATTCAGGCCTACTCACAGCCTCTTCAGCTGCCAAACGCTCGGCGAGCGCGGGTATGAGCAGGTCGGCGGGAACGTCATGGAACGTGGTCATATGTACACCGAGCGTCGCTGGCGACCCACACTCCGTATTTAACGCTGATGCGCCCCCCTTAGGGGGCGCTCCGCCTGACTATGATTCTGGTTCACCACGAACCATCCAGACCTCGTGCCAACGAGCATAGATTGAAGCAGATTCAACCGGTCGAACAATTCGATGCAGAAGTCGATTGCGCGCAACCCGAACATGTTGCGTACTCTCATTGGTCTCGGATTGACTCTCATCCTTGTGCTCGGTTACGCTGTCTACTCAGCCAGTCTCGATTCGGAGTACTATCTCTACACCACGAGCAACGAGGAAATGGATGTACAACTGGAGTACGCGGATCCCGGAGATGGAACAGTGGTGTTCACCGCAGAGGTCACCGGAGCATTCACCTGGGTGAACTTCAGCGTCGAAGGACTCCCTGCGGATGGGGAACTCGAGGTCACCTCAGGGGGGCAGCGATGGTGGAGTCATCCTGCGTTGGTGGAAAGGGAGTCAGGCATGTTCAACTGCCTCGCCCCCGATGACGACTTCGAGATCGTCAACAACTGCGACCTCTCCTTCACACACGCCGCCACGCCTGATGATGATGGTTTGACGCGCCTGCGCGGCCTGCTCGACGACGAGCTCCCGCTCTCTGGATTGGGCTCTCTCAGAGCAGTGAATGAAACGGTTGCACGGGCTGAGGTCGAGCAGATGATCGCCGCCGCGGACAGCACCGTCACCTGGCGCTTGGTTCTCCGAGCGGAGAACGACATCGACCCTGCTGACGTAACGGTGTCGATGACAGTCGTCGAGCACGACTTATTGGACATCGAACCCTTCCAACTGGACCCGGTCACTGAGGGATTCTGGTCGCTCACGGCGTTGCTCGGGTGCCTCTCCCTGGTGCTGTTGCTGCCGATGGGTTTCTACTACGGCAGCCGGCTGAAAGAGAAGGCGGAGGAGCGTGGGCGGGATGCGGCACTGGCTGACACGTCAGAGCGTGATTAGAATCGGCCTAGGTGAATCGTAGATTCCCCTTGGCCGACCAATTCGTTGATAAAGATAGAACTCCGGTTATTGTGGTCAGCATGCGCTGTTTCATCTTGACTCGTGCCGCCCTGCTCGCGGTGCTGATGCTGCTCACCTCATGGTCCGCTATGGTTCCAGAACTGGGGGAAACGGAAGTTCAAACTGCATTGGGCAGGGCGAGCGGAATCGATGTCTACCCCTCAGGATTCGACATCGAATACACTTCGTCCTCCGACGAATCGAAGTACCGTCTGCTCTCCAGCCATGACCCCACGGGGGCAGGATTCAACCGCCCAGCCGACCTCTATGTCATCGATGGGATGCTGAACAGATCGCAACGCATTTCGGTCTCCATCAGCAATCAGGGGAGTACCTCTTCGGGCGGATTCGCGTTGCGCATCGTGGTGCAGCACAATGAATACCAGGACTTCGAGATCCTCAACACCTCTGTGAACGTGCCCTCGATCGCTGCCTCGGATTCCGCCACGGTATCGCATGTCTGGGTCCCACATTACGGCGGGAATCACACGTTGATCGCCACCACTCTGCATCCAACTGACGACAACAGCGGCAATGACGCTCGCTCACGCCACCTCACCATCGGCCAGTTGTACGACAACTGTGACAGCCAAGGCCAGTGGTCATTCGACCCCAACTGGATGACCGACAGCGCTGCCACTTTGAGTGGAGACGCATTCCATGTCGGCACTGCGGGTAGCAGCAGCACATATGGTGCCAATTGGGACAAATCCTTGACCAGCCCCGTGCTCGACCTCAGCAACGCTCACCCGAACCCTAACACCTACCCCAAACTCGGATTCTTCTACACAGGGTCGGTGGGTGACGCCAATGATGGAATTCGCATCGAATGGGGAGGAACGGGGGGCTGGAGCAACACCCATGCAGGAGGGTTGTCATTCACTGGCTCACCAGACGACGACCTGACGGACGGAACCAGTTGGCTGATCAGCAACGAGGTGAATAGCCCCAGCGGGGGTCTCATGACACCTGGATTTGCCGTGCCTGCGAACCTGCTCTCCTTCCAGACGCAGTTCCGCATGCGATTCATCTCTGACTCAATCAACCACGGTGCAGGTTACTGGATCGAGGATATTGTGTTCGTCTACGACGAGGTCGTCTGGCCAGAGGAGTTCGGTGTCAGCCTCAGCAAGGGTCTCGATGGGCACGCACGGCGAGGTCACTGGTCAGATCATCAGTTGACCGTCACCAATGACGGGAATCTCACAGATGAGTTCCTGCCAACAGTATCCGGGCTACCAGCTGGCTGGGACTCACAGTTCGTGCACATGTCCGGATCGACCATCCTTCCAGGAATGGCGCTGCAACTCGACCCCGGGCAGAGCCTCAACTTCCGCGTGCAAATCAAACCAGCGGCCGGCGCCCCCACCGGCTCGCAGACGGCGACCGTCACTGTCACTTCACAGCAGAATCAACCCACGACCGCCTCGGTGCAGGTGACTACCATCGTGGACCCCGATTACATCCCTGAATGGCAGCCTTCTGCCTCTTCCTTCTACTGTCTGCCGGGTGACACCTGCGAGTTCTCGATCAACCTGACCAACGCCGGTGACGGCTCCGATACCTTCGTCCTGACCGCCGCCGACATCATCACCTGGGACGACTGGAGTTTCTCCATCTCCGGCAACCAGCAGACCAGCGTCACCCTCCCACCTCAGATGACTGCGACTGTGCTGCTGGCTGCGAGCATCCCAGCGAGCGCCCTTCCCGGTCAGCAAGCGGTAATCGACCTCGTCGCCACCAGCCAAGCGGACTCCAGCGTGACCGATTCCATACGGCTCAACCTGACAGCCTCGATGGTCTCCGATGCATCGGTAGGAGTCGACCCAGAAAACATTCCTGACGGTGGTTGGTTAGTGGACCCAGGAGATTCGGTCGAGGTGCCATTCACCGTCTGGAACAATGCATCGAGCCAGGACACGTTCGCGTTCACCCTCGAGGAATCAGGAATGCGTGGGTGGAACATCTCGCTACCGATGATGACCACACTGGTGGTCCGCTCGGGTGAGATCGGCCAACTGATGGTAACCGTCACCGCCCCTCTCAATTCACAAGCTGGTGACCCGGCTCCCGTCCTGCTGCCCACAGCCATCAGCCAGATCTCGGGATACGAAGCTTCCAGCACCTCGTTCAGCGGTGTCAGGGTGCTGATGAATCACGATCTGATATTGACACCGATTGACAT
>CALCOR010000076.1 GCA_937897085.1 uncultured euryarchaeote
CGTCACCATCCATGTCGATGTCCGGAGAGAAGAACCAGTTGAGCTGCCCCTTGGGGCAGTTGTCGAGCGGGTCGGCCACTCCATCGTTGTCATCGTCGAGATCCTCGTTGATATCGAAGCAACCGTCGCCGTCCCAGTCGGTGGTGACAGAGGAGATGAACGAATCTCCTTCAGGGCAGCCGTCGTTCTCGTCGGCCACCCCATCTCCATCCGCATCGGCGATTACCTCACCGGCCCGCGTGAAGTGAACGGTCTCGCTCGCTTGCGAGATGGCCCACCTGCCACAGGATGCGGTGACCGTGCGGGTGAGGTTGGTCTCGTCCCGCCCCAGCATGTCGATGCGCAGCATGAATGAGCCTGATTCCGTGTCCAGACCCAACTGTTGACTCGCCCCCTCCTCATCGGTTGCGGTGACCGTGCAACTGTCCAGATCGGCATGCACCACCTGGCCTGACACCGTGGCCATCGAGTCCGGCTCGAACAGCACCTCGGTGTTGCCCATGCTCAGGATGACGTCTGCCTCGACAGGCGGGTTGACGTTGAAACTGTGGCTAATCGTCCGGCTCTGCTGTCCTGCTGAGTCCTTGGCAGTCACATTGGCGAAGTAGGCGCCGGGGTTGAGGCCGGACATGCGGAACTCCCAGTTTCCTGCCTCGTCTGGATTGACGTGAACCGTTCCCCACGGAATTGAGATGGCGACTGTCACCTTGACTTCTGCCGGATGTTCATCCCCCACCGTACCAGCGATCAGCGCCGAACCGCCGAAGTCGATGTCCCCCACTCCCTCGTAGACGAGCGTCGGCGGCTCGTCTATCTCTTGCTCAACATCCACCACATCGTCCTCGAACAATCCGAGGCAACCAGATGCGAGCAGCAACAGCACGAGCAGGGCGACTGAGAGTTGCCTGTATCCGCTCACGAGCAGTCGAGGGCGCGCCACATCATCAAGATTGACGTCCGCTGTCGGTGGCGGTCACGGCCTCGAGCCGGTCGCTCTCGCTCATCAGGACAGGGACGTGGTGACCCGAATCTGCGTCGTCGACCTGTAACGACTCCAGCCAGTAGAGAGGTCGCGAGCCGTTGCGCTTGATGAACAGGACCAGCTCCCAGTGGATGTTGACCAGCGGTCCGTACTCGCTGCCCGGCCACGGTCCCGCAGGAGGTCCGAGATGCGCTTCAACGCCCTGTTCAATCTGCTCGCGCTCCCCGTCAGAGTGCAGCCGCATCGGCTCAGCGAACAGCCGCGCAGGGCCACGCCCGAGCACCATCGGGGTTGATTCGCCCACGCCAGTGACATCATCCGCATCAGACAACCACGCCCCGGGA
>CALCOR010000077.1 GCA_937897085.1 uncultured euryarchaeote
GCAACTCATCGGCGATCTGCTCCGGGGTGCAGAACAGATGAGCGTCGTCCTGGGTGAATCCTCGAACTCTCGTCATCCCGGATATCTCACCCGACTGCTCCCAACGGTAGACTGTGCCGAATTCGGCCAGCCTGAGCGGGAGGTCGCGGTAGGAGCGTGGTTGGCTCGCATACAGGCGGATGTGGTGCGGGCAGTTCATCGGTTTCAGCAGGTAGCCGTCGATGTCCCCCTCATCCATCAGGTTGGAGAGTTCCGCGCATGAGCAGCCGTCGTCAGCGAGTTTCGCCAGCAAGTCCCGCTTGATCAGAGGTGGATACTGGCTCTCCTGGTAGTAGGGGAAGTGGCCGGACGTGCGGTAGAGGTCGAGTTTCCCGATGTGCGGTGTGAACACCTGATCGTATCCCTGGCGCCTCAGCTGCTCCGAGATGAAATCCTGCAACTCCTGCCTTACCACGCTTCCTCGGGGGGTCCACAGCACCAGACCCTGTCCTACCATCTCGTCGATGTGGAACAGTTGCAGGTCCTTTCCGAGCTTGCGATGGTCACGTGCGCCCGCTTCTCGCAGCAACGTCTCACGGGCTAGCAGGTCCTCTTTCGAGGCGTAGCACATCCCGTAGATGCGCACCAGGTTCTCACGGCTGGAGTCCGCTCTCCAGAAGGCGGTCGAAGTCGAGGTGAGCCTGAACCAGCGCAGGTGTGAGGTGCTGGGAACATGCGGCCCTCTGCACAGGTCTACGAAGTCGCCTTGGCGGTAGACCGAGGAGCCGGCGCCGTCCTCCAGTTTGTCGTCCATCAGTTCGAGCTTGAACGGATTATGAGAGAACATCTCGCGCAGGCTGTCTCCGGTGTGCTCCTCGCGCACCACTGCCAGATTCCCCTTCACGAGTTGCTTCATCCGCTTCGTGATGGCGCGCAGTTCCTCCTCGCCGATGGGGTCCATGTGGAAGTCGTAGTAGAATCCGTGCTCGATGGCCGGGCCGATGGTGGGGCGGGCTTCTGGGTGGAGTTCTGTCACCGCTTGGGCCAACAGGTGCGAGCATGAGTGGCGCAGGATGTGCAGGCCGGCGTCAGACTCCGCAGCAATCCCTGAAAGTTCGCAAGAGGAGGTCAACTCGGTGTTGAGGTCCTGTTCGACTCCATCGATCACCGCCGCCACCGCGCCCTTGCCCTCCGCTCCTGCAAGGGCCTCACCGGCAGAGACTCCGCTGGCGATGTCGTGCACCGAGCCGTCCGCGAAGGTCACCTGAATGAGGGACATCGTCACTTCTCCGGCCCCTTTGGGGCCGCGGAGCGCATATCAAGCCGCCGTCGATGTTGACACCGAGAGAGCGGGTTCAGTCACTGAGCAGCCGCTCGATGATGGCCGGCTTGGTGCCGGATGAATCGACGCCCCGCGATTCCGCCAGTTCCGCCAGATCCGCCTTCAGCATCTTGTTCAGCGCGGTCTTGTTCGGCAGTTCGGCGAAGGTCTTGGTCGGGTCGGGCTTGGCGCCCTCCTTCCATTCGACCTCCTCTTCGAACTCCGTCTCCCTCACCGGCCTGCGCTGATGTTCGTACACGCTCGCCTCCTCGCTCCACTCCGTATCGAATGATGAGTCCCATGAGTCCAGATCCAGTTCTCCGGGTGCATCCACCCTGGGCTCGGGAGCAGAAGTTGGTGCAGGTGCGCTCTCCGGGGGTGCGAGGGGCGCGATCTCAGGGGGGGCGGCGGGTGGCTCAGGCGGACTGATCTCAGGGGGGCCAGCTGGTGGTTCGGGCGGGCTGATCTCCGGGAGGTCTGCGATCGGTTCATCCTCCTCCTTCGCATCGTCGTCGCTCGGTGGCTCGAGAGTAGGGGGTGGCAGTGGTGGCGCGGCCGAGGAATCGGGCGGTGGCAAGGGGGAAGGTGGTGAGATCTGCGGCGGTCCGTCATCGTCAGGAGCAGCAGGGGGTGCCATCGGCGGCATCGCATCTGATCCGCCTGACGGCGGCCCACCCGTCGGAGGAGCCATCGGTGGCATCGCACCTGGTCCCATGCCCGGCGGGGGTCCGCCTCCCGGTGGCCCCATCGGTGGCATCGCACCTGGTCCCATGCCCGGCGGCGGCCCACCTCCCGGTGGCCCCATCGGTGGCATCGCTCCTGGTCCCATACCCGGCGGCGGCCCACCCATCGGTGGCATAGCTCCCGGTCCTCCTCCCGGCGGTCCCATAGGTGGCATCGCCCCGGGTCCCATACCCGGAGACGGCCCACCTTGAGGGGGTGCCATCGGAGGCATGACCACGGGTGGTGCTTCCACAGGAGGTTCATCCGGGGATGCTTCCGGCGCCGGTGCATCGTCGACGATTAGGGGTGGGAGTGAATCGATCAATGGGTCGATGAGTGGGTCGGATTCCGACTCAGCCTCCGGTTCAGGCGTGGGTGCCTCTAACGGCGGTCCAGTGGGTGCCGGCGCCTCCAGTGGCGGTCCGACAGGAGCAGGTGCTTCGAGGGGCGGTCCAGTGGGTGCCGGTGCCTCGAGAGGAGGACCCGAGGGTTCGGGTGGTGTCAGGGGAGGTCCGACAGGCGCAAGCTCCGGCGCAGGCTCCGGTTCTGGCGGGGGAGCGAGCGCGGCCAATCTGGTGGCTTCCGCGGCTGCTGCCTCAGCGGCTTCCGCTTCCTGCACCTTCCTTCTCTCGGCGTCCTCTGCCTCTCGGATCTTCGCCTCTGCCCGGGCCGTCTCTACCGCCGCTTCCTTCTCGGCTTTGGCTACCTTGGCATCCTCCGCTCCACGGACACGGACGAGTTCGTCCATCTCTACCTTGAAGGCATCCTCGACTGATGTCGGAGTTTCCGCTTTCGCCATGTGCACGCCATCGGTGCGAGCGTGGGACGTAATTTGAATCCGATGGGTGGACGGGCTGCCTAGGTGCGCTCGAAAGCGTTGATGTGAAGGCCGACTTCTCGCTGTTGCATGACCCGCATCGGGATACTGGTCAACCCCGACGCCGGGTTGGGTGGACGGCTTGGCTACAAGGGAACTGACGGGCGGGCTGCGGAGGCCCGCGCCGCGGGCGCAGTCGACCGTTCAGGCCCGCGGATGACCGATGCTCTGAGTCGATTCTCGGAACTCCTCTCACACCTCAGGGAGGCACCTCACCTGATGACCTGCTCTGGAAGGATGGGGTCAGACTGGATTCCTGCAGGAATCAGCTTCGAGGAGGTGGTCATAGCACCGGCTGAATCCACTGCTGCTGACACCAGGAAAGCGGTGTCAGAACTGCTCGATGCGAACATCGACCTGCTGTTCTACGCCGGGGGTGACGGCACCACTCGAGACATAGTTTCAGCACTCGAGAGCGCTGAGCGAACTGACCTGCCACTGGTTGGCGTCCCCACCGGAGTCAAGATGCACAGCGGCTGCTTCGCGGCGACCCCACGCGCTGCCGCAGAAGTGCTCGCAGCCTGGCTCGCCGGCGATTTGATGCTGGCAAGCACCGAGGTGATGGATCTCGACGAGGTGGCGTATCGTGAGGGTGAGTGGAAGGTCAGGATGTATGCCGAGGTGCAGACCCCGTCGTCTCCCCGATGGATGCAGGGAGCGAAGATGCGCGTGGCGGCTGCGGAAGAGGAGGAAGTCCTCGAAGGGCTGGCCGCTCACGTTGGCGAACTTGCGGAGGAGAATCTAGGGATGCTCATCATCTGGGGCTCTGGCGGAACCCTGCGAGCGATGTCTGAGAATCTCGGCATGCAGACGAC
>CALCOR010000078.1 GCA_937897085.1 uncultured euryarchaeote
CCATTCCAAAGTCAGCGCCACCGTGTCGGTGCTCTGCATATCGAACAGGTAGCGGCCGCGCACCCACTCCTGACTGGTTGTCAGGTCGTGGCCGAAGTCGTAGTCGTCGCAGATGCCGTCGGTGTCATTCCAGGTGGAACAGACGACGTTTGTCACCTCAGAATTCCCAGGAGGAGGATCAGCAGCGACCGGGGTAGCGAGTAGAGTCGCACCCAGCATCAGAGCCACGAGAACGAGGGCGCGCGGGCGGTGGCGGTGTCCAAGTAGTTCCATCAACCGCACTCACACCTATGGTAAGTCCAGTTCTGCTCATTTAATTTGGTTCTCCGTCGTCGGTCACCCAGAATCACCTATGTCGACATCCTCAGAACTCCTCCGTGAGCACGACCCCCACAGGCGCCTCCGAGAGGCCATTGGGACGTTGCTGCGAGCCAGTGGGATGGGACACGAAGAGGTGGCGCGGATGCTCACCGACCTGCCTACGGGTTGGGAGTTGCATGGCGATCTGGTGCTGTTGCCGAAGGATGCGTTCTGTGGGGAGGAATGGCAAGCAGTGGGTGCTGAACTCTGGGGCGCGGTCGCGGGTGCGTTGTCGGGCCAGAGAGTGGCGCGCAAAGGCGAGATCAGCGGGGATGAACGGCGGCCCGATGTCGAGATGCTTCTGGGAGAGGATGGCTGGGTCACGCATCGCGAGCACGGCATCGACTACTCGTTCGATGTCACGAAATCGATGTTCTCGGCGGGCAATCTATCCGAGCGCGGCAGGATCGGCGAACTCTCCTGCACAGGGGAGACTGTGCTCGATCTATACGCCGGAATCGGCTACTACACGCTCCCGCTGCTGCTACGCGCCGGCGCGACGCACGTGCACGCCTGCGAGTGGTCCGAAGACTCACTCCACGCCCTCGGCCACAACCTCACTGCCAACGGTGTGGCTGACCGCTGCACCGTGCATCAGGGTGACAACAGGGTCGCACTCGCCGACGGCGGCTCGGCAGCCGATGCGCTCGGATCCTGCGACCGTGTGATGCTCGGGCTGCTCCCGAACTCGAAGGATGGCTGGCCGCTGGCGCTCGCCGCGCTCAAGCCAGAGGGGGGATGGCTGCACCTGCACGGCAATGCTCCCGGTGGCGAGGAGGAGGCGTGGAGGGATTCTGTCGTGAAGGAACTGAGCGAGATGGACAGCAGGCCGGTTACGGTGGAGCGCCTTGTCAAGGTCAAGTGGTACGCTCCACACGTCAGGCATTGTGTCCTGGACCTGAGAATCGGGTGATTTCGATTCACACAGCATCGTCAAACTCATGGCACAGCCATGAGTCGTGCGCACGTGGGCGAAGCGGTCGAGGCAGAGTTGGTCGAGGATGCGGCCGATAGCCGACGGGAACAGTTGCAGCTGAATCTGGCGCTCGGGGCGACCGCCATCGTCGTCGTGCTGTTCATGCCGCTCGCCAGTATCTGGGGTGTCCAGAGCTCGGGTGACGGCGACGGA
>CALCOR010000079.1 GCA_937897085.1 uncultured euryarchaeote
ACCATCGTCGACAGGGCAGAGCCCGGTGACAACGTTGGATTCAACGTCCGTGGCCTCGCCGCCAACGAGATTCGCCGTGGCGATGTTTGCGGTTACACCGACAACGAGCCCACCTTCGTGCGCCACGACGAGACATTCGTCGGACAGATCCAGTTGATGGATATCCCCAAGGCGATTGGCGCAGGTTACACTCCGGTGTTCCACGCTCACACCTCTCAGGTGGCGGTTCGCTTCGTCGAGTTGCTCGAGAAGACCAGTAAAGGCGAGAAGACCGCCAACCCGGACTTCCTCACCACTGGTGATGCTGCACTGGTTCGCTTCCAGCCGACCAAGCCGATGGCTATCGAAGAGGTAGGTAACTTCCCTGAATTGTCCCGCTTCGCCATCCGCGACATGGGCAAGACCGTCGCTGCCGGCGTCTGCATGAAGATCGAGAAGAAGTGAGTCTCGAACACGCGGAAAGAATGGAAGAGGTGGACATATGTCCATCACTTCCATCAAACTCACCGGCCTGAACCACGAGCATGTGGACGAAGTCTGTCAGGGCATCAAGCAGATATCTCAGTCAACCGGCGTGAAGTTGCGCGGACCGATTCCGCTGCCCACACGCCGCTTGATCGTCCCCTGCCGCAAGTCGCCTGATGGCGAAGGCAGCGAGACATGGGATCACTGGGAGATGCGCGTGCACAAGCGGCTCATCGAGCTGGAGATCAACTCGACCAAGGACGAGGCGGTGCTGGCACGCGTGGTGCGCACCCTCGACATCCCCGACACGGTGACCATCGAGATAACGCTGCGCAGTGCTACCTGAAATCGCTCACAGTGAAGCGTCTTCGGCGAAACCGGCAGTGATCAGTCCTTCAGCCATAGTGGCGTCGCAGAACTCGATGTCCCCCTGCATCAATTCGAGTTCGTTGCCCTCAGCATCGAGAATCGGTTCTGGCAGGTCGGTCAGCATGCGTATTCTCAGCATCCCGACCGAGTCGACCTGCTCTTGACTCCCCTCGGCATCATTCTCACTGGAATCGGATGCGTTCTCATCATCTGGCTTCTCCCCGAACTTGGCAGCGTCGATGTACACCTTCGCCGGCCATCCATCACTTGTTCTGGCGATGCGTGCCTCCTCGTCCTCGTCCGGGTCGATGAACGGCTCTGGCTCCATATCCAATGGTGCGATATCGGGCGCTCTCTCTCCGGTCAAGCCCCCTTCCTCTTCGATGAACTCTTCAAGTTGGGTGGACCCTGGCTCTAGGGTGATCGTCGGCATGTTCTCGGCGACCATCCCTTGTTGCAGAGCCGACCATGAGACCTGATGCTTGTAGCGCTCTATCAGCTCCCGTAGTCCATCGTGGAATGCGCGCTCGCTGCTTGCGTGCCGCGTCCAGTCGAGTGGGGAAAGCACGGCACGCGGTTCGGCTGGCGCTTCTCCGAACCGGGCGGCGGCGAGGTTGCTTGCAGATGCATGGCGTACGAACGCAGTCAGCCGATGCTGTGTGAGATCCGAGACCGCCCGGCGTAGGTTGGCTTGGCGCCGTGACAGGTTCTGAGCGCGCACGCTCCACCCTTCGGTGCGTCCGAGTTCGGTCAGTTCCACCTCGATGTGCTGCAGCACCAAGGTGACCTGTTCCCAGAAGTCGGGCCGAGGCAAATCTACCGGATGGTTGCGCTTGGCCTGCTGCCTAACCAGCGCGAACAACTGGCTCTCAATCGCCTGCAGATGAGCAGCCGACAGCGTTTCCTCCTGTTGATTCAAGCGCATCCCCTCGTGGTTCCCCCATCCCTGTCGGACGACATCCTATCAATGCTTCAGCATCGCACACGCCGAGGCACCCCGACGCGAACCTGCTCGGGATGGATTCAAACGATGTTTGTCTGCTCACGATGTTGCCGAGGCTATGCCATGTCGCGTCAACGCCGTTCCGCACTTCCGCTTTTCCTTGCAGCGCTCATGCTGTTCTCGTCCGTGCTGCCGCTCGCAGGTGCCGCGCTCAGCAACTGGTCTGGCCCATCCGTGGTGCAGGTACCCACGCCGAACGGAGGGACCACTTTGGTGAATGGTTTCGAGATTCCTCGCAACGACACGGTGCTCGACGCTTGGCTGGAGGTCAGCGAGGACGGGATGCGCGACATCGGCACGGGAATCGAGTGGGTGGCGGACAAGCCGGGCGGACTGAATTTCAGTTTTGGACAGACGCTCAACACGACTACCCACCATTTCGGTCGCGAGTTGAGTCTCGAAGCCAACCACTCGGTCGGTCGCATCGACGACTTCGAGACCCTGCAACGTGAACTGGTCGGGTGGAACATGAATGGGACCTCTGGCATCTGGGAAGTGCACGACATGCTCGGCATCCCCGGAGTGGTGAACGGCACCGGGCGTGAGTCGAGTGGGGGGCTGATTCCCATCGGCGCCGCACACGGTCGCTATGTCGCTGCCACTCGAGCCGCCAGCGCGCTTCCGAACGGTGTGCACGCATGGCTGGAGAGCCCCGACTTTCCGGTCCCCAGTGTCATCAACGAACTGAACCTTACCTTCAGGCATTGGGAACACATGTACACCCCGTATGCGTCAAACGGCTCCGCTGATGGAGCGTGGGTCGAGTTGTCCACAGATCAGGGTCAGACCTGGCGCTACATCGTGCCCGATGACGGCTACAACAACCTCGTCGATGTGAGCGCTCCTGCCCCTCTGGGTGCGGGAGGACCGGGGTTCAGGGTATGGGCTTCAACGGATGCTACCCGCTGGACGACGGCCAACTTCAACCTCGATAGCCTGCAGGGTGTCGCCAACGCCAGTTCGCTGCGCTTCCGCTTCGTTGTCTGGACCGATATCAACAGCACCGTGCAGCGACCGGGATGGTTCGTCGACCACGTCAATCTGACAAACCGTGGGGCGGACCTTGGAACCTGGTTCCATGGAAACCTCACCGACGAGTACGCGCAGGGCGCCAATGCCTCGTTGGTGTTCACCGTCAATCTCTCGAATGCCAGTGGACCGATCATGCTCAACTACGCCGTCGACTTCGACCTTGAGGGGAACACCTTCGACAATTACTTCGTCGAATATCTCTCAGCCTCGGGCACTTGGACCGGCATCACTCAACCTGGTGGGATACCCGGCGCGGGGATGCTCATCGGTGGGCAGGTCTACGTCGATGACTCACGCGGCTGGAAGCGCGTCGGACATCCACTTCCACAGTCACTCTCGGGCAACAGTTCGGTCTTCCTCCGCTTCCGCGTACTCACGGACAGCTTCCCCGGTTCCGGTTACGGTGGCACCGCCATCGATCCTCCTGAAGGCGTGTTCATCGACGACCTCGAGGTGGTATCTGGCACAGGCGCCAATCAACGGATTCACCTCTACTACAACTTCACCAATGCCTCGCAGGGCAACCCGATGCACGCCGGCATCGGTGTTGCGGTCGACGAGTGGCAGCACCACACGAATCTGGGTGTGGACGGACCATCCTACGCATGGGACTCGTTCGAGAACGCTCCGCTAGTGCCTCCTGGATGGACCATAGATACTGTGCGAGGCCTCGGCTGGTCGTTCCAGGACTGGCTCGCCAACGCGACCTACGGACCCGACCAGCCGGCTTCGGGAACGAAGATCGCCGGCATAGGACATAGTACGCTGTACCAGCCTGACACCTGGACCCATCTCACATCGCCACCCCTGCTCATCCCGGCAGGCAGCCACGCCCGCATCTCGTTCAACTCGTTCATCTGCGCCGAGACCGGCTGGGACGGTGGCATCCTGTCAGTCTCCACGGACGGCCGGACGTGGACACCGTACGCTCAGCAGACTCACGACTTCTACGACACATTGCAACTGCTCAACGGACAGAGCGAGATCTACAGCCTGTGGGCGTTCGACGGCCACAACGTCAAGCCGACCTGCGAAGGTCAGCGCGGGTCCGCTAACGTGAACAAGTCGTGGGTGACCAAAGAGGTGGACGTGAGCCAGTACGGTGGGCAGAACATCCAGTTACGCTTCTCCTTCTTCACCGACACCTACGTCGAATCGGATGGCTGGTATCTCGACGACGTCGGCATCTACGTCGACTGGTTCAAGACCGAGGGGACCTGGCTCTCCGACCTCATCGACGTCCACAGGGGTGGGCTGGGCAGCCTGGACATCCAGGCCGTCGTCCCCGAAGGCGCCTACGTCTACGGCCAACTCATCGGGCCGAGTGGAGCAATCTATGCCAACGGAACCTTCCCTCTGACTCCACTGCCGGGTTCACTTCCGGATCAGGTCCGCGTCAAACTGGTTCTTGGAACCACCAACCCGGAGCAGACCCCGCGGGTGCAGGAACTTCGTATCGGCGGCGTCCGCCATTTCGACGCCCATGACACCACCAACGGCTGGCAGTTGTCAGGCGGCCTCATCGCCAATCGTACATCTGGGCGAGTGACCAATGTCGGCATCATCACCGAGTCGATCACCGGCCCGCTGATCTACGCCAACGCGCCCATGCGCACATTCGATATCACCGGTGTCGGAGCGGGCGTGCTCATCACTCTCACCAATGAACGCGGCATCTCTTTCCATAACAGTGCGCTCTACAACCAGTCTGTGCAGAGAGTGAAACCGCTGGTTGCTTACAATGTCGACATATTCCTGCAACCCGGAGGCTGGCTGGAAAGTCTTCGAGTGGACGGGCGCATGCTCGAGCCGGCGCTCAACGTCACAGTCGACGTCGGTGACGACGGCACACCTGACTGGGAGTTCCGCGGTTCCCAAGGGCGAAATCAACTGGGATGGCAGGATGGGTTCCGTGCGTGGCAGTCGAATGTACCTGATCCACTACGAGGTTGGCAGTACAGTGGCGTGGGTGGGCCAGTCACGGATTATGTGCTGATTCCAGACAGGGCTTTCGTGACCGGTGGCTTGCTCGCCATCGAACTTTCACCATCCGACGGAGGCTCCGGTCTGGTCCGAAATCTCAGCGTCGCGGGTGTGAACCTTCTCTCCCAACGTAACCTCTCGGGTTCGGAAACCGTTCTCATCCCGCTGGATGGCTACGCGTTGCAGTCGATGAACTCGCTTCAGCCCAGTTGGACACCCAATCCCGCATCCTCTCGTAATTGGAGCGAGGTTCCGGTGACGGTCGATTTCGTTAACAATGCGCCACAGAACCACGCCCTCCGCCTCAGCCTGCTCGGATTCAGTTACGATCTCACGGAGAACGTGACCGGGCTTGGACCGGTGGTGCGGGCGGCGGTGAACGCGAGCACGCCTGTAGAGGGGATGCACGATGTCCCGGTGTCGGTGTCCGGGGATGCCGGCGGGGTCAAACTGTGGGGCGGTGTCATTCACAAGCCGCGACTTGTCGACAGTTACGTTTCCGTTCCCGAGATGCTGGTGCCCGGTCGTGATCTGGTCATCGTCACTCGTCACACACATCTGTTCGGCGATGGGAACCTGGACCGTGTCGACCTGAACCTGACCACTCAGGATGGCACGCGCGTCACCTTCAACGTCACCGACCTCGCCGCGGGGGGAATTTTCGGACAGAACGGTGGAGGCGGTCGTATCGACCTGGATGCGAATTCGTCCGTGCGCACAATCACTGACGGCTACGAGGTGGAATGGCGCTTCCAGACCCGCTGGAGATGGGGTGACGAGCCGACTCTCGACCTCTCATTGCTGTCACGCGATTTCGAGGGGGTGAGCATGAATCCCGAAGGCTGGCGCATCGGTGGCGGCGCGATGGCGGTCGAGAACGACCTCGAGATAATCCTGTTCGAGGCACGCGACGAGCGTGGACGACTGGTCTCCGACACAATCAGTCCCCGCTATCCCTACCAGGTCGTCTCCGGCTCTACCTTGGCGGTGTCGGGCGCGGTCAGGTTCGAAGCGTCCAACGGACTCACGCCCGCGCCCGACCAGTACGTCGTGGCATTGGCTTTGGAGCAGGATGGAGTCGAGACGGCGCAACTAGCTGAGAGTGGTACGGACGGCCTGTGGATTGCCGATGTGCAGTTGCCCTCAGGCTATGGCGAGGTGAACCTGCATGTCGTCATCCTGCGGGTGGGGCCGCTGGGTGTGCCGACATTGGGCGCCGACGATGTGACCACTGGTTTGGTTGCCATCAATCTGCAACTCGATCCAGAGCCGCCCACGCTCGGTGATCTGATGGCGCACACACCAACTGGACTGCGGCCGGTGGACGGCAACGTATGGCCACCCGAGCGCTTCCTTCCCACTTCAATCGAGGTGACCGACGCGCAGGCGCTGGGAGGTGAGGTGGTGCTGCGTGTCTGGCGCAGCGGCCTAGACGACGCCGACAGCGATGGGGAAGCGGACGAAAGCGAGTATCTGGCCCTTCGACAGACGCCTCCGACGCAGATGACGGGGACCGTGCGCATGGACTTCCCCGTCATCGATCTGTTCGGTAACGGAGAGGATGCTCCCGTGTCATTCTACGTCACAGGTGAGGACTTCGCTGGCAACCAGATTCTCGACGGCGGTGGTCCCGGACTCGATGCGGATTTCGCCACGCTGGTGACGCAGGCGAACCAGCCGACGGTGCTCTCGCTACCATCGCTGGCCTTGGATCGCTACGAGGATGAATCTCTGCTCATCGGCATCGACCACAGATTCGAGTTCAAGTTGACCGATGGTAATGGGCTGCTTTCGCTTGACAACATAACCCTGCATCTCGCCAGCGGCACAGGTGATGAGGGGACTCTCTACCTCGACCCGCTACTCGGGACGCTCACTACCACCCAGGGAAGCGGAGTCGAGCCAATCGCCGCCCACCTGCTGGATCTCGGTGAAGACGCTTGGCACATCCAGATCGACTTCCGCCTGCGCCTCGACTCACCGGAGGCGTGGCGCCAAGCCGCGCAGCATCCATCGTTGGTGATCATGGAGAACGGACAGACCCTCGAACTCGGCAGCACCGATCTCTCGCATCTGGGATGGACCGCCGACGCCAACCTATCGCTAGAATTCATGAGCATCACAGACATGTCGCCGCCTACAAGCGCCGTATGGGATGACGGGATTCACCTGCAACTGGGTGACCGCATGTCGTTCTCCGGTGCCGCTCTGCACCGCACCACGCAGGCCCCTGTGACTCTCGACCTTGACGATCCATTGGTGCGTTGCACCCTCGACGATGTGGAGCAGCGCCCGGTCGTATGGGATCTGCCCCTGTTATCCGGAAGCGAATTCTCTGACATCATCGAGTTCACCGTCTCTCGCTGGATCGCTCCGGAAGTGGTCCTTGATTGCCAACTATGGGACGGTGATTCTCAACTCGACGAGGTCAGTCCGATATCCCTCTTGGTATTCCTCGATAGCGTCGCGCCAGTACTGGAATTCAACCCTACCAGTCTTGCGAGTGTGCAGTCAGATCAACTCACCCGCCAACTGGTCAGCCTGACGGTCCACGATGAAGGTGGAATGGGTAATGCGTCGCTCATGATCTACTGGTCATTCAGACACCATGGTGTGGAATTGCTAGGCATGCACGGTGAATCGGAACTGCCCTTGGCCACATGGTCAGGCGCGCAGTGGAACTACGTGACCTACCTCGACTTCGACATCGACCCTGCCCGCCTCACCACTGGGGACCAACTGGTCGTCTGGGTTGTTGGAACTGACCTGGCCGGCCATGAACTGACGGGGCATGGAAGCGAGGCAGACCCTCGCTCGCCTGAGTTGCGCGTAATCTACTTCCATCCGGTGCTCTCCGATGTCAGCAGCACGCCGGAGCACCCGTTGCTCGGGGACCATCTGCTAATCGAGGCTCGCCTGACAAACCATGGCAACAGTAGAGGCGAGGTGGAGGTGGCGCTGTGGGCGCTGTCAGACGGAGACCGGCGCGAGGTGATGGATGAGCAGCAGCTCGAACTGCTGCCGCAGCAATCCCTTCTGGTGACCTTCTCAGCCGAAGCGTGGAAACTCGGAGATCTGCAACTCTACCTCGTGCTCGATGGCGATGAATCCAACCTCACCACCGTTCCAGTGGGGGAGGTGCGCGACGCGAAGGGAACTGACACTCTGCTGAAGTCGCTCGCTTCAGGTGACCTTTCGACGGTCGGCTTGGCTGTACTTCTGTTCGTCATTCTGCTGTTCGTCTCGGTGGTGATGTTCAGGCGCCCAGACGACCTTGAGGATGATCTTCTC
>CALCOR010000080.1 GCA_937897085.1 uncultured euryarchaeote
CGGTACGCAGATCTTCTCCGCGCACTGGCCCTCCTCGGTGCAGACCGTGTCTCCTTCACAGCTCCCGCACTCCAGCCCCGCGCCCTCGACCATCTCCATGGCCAGGACCTCACCGCACTCTTTGCCCGCCTGCGCGCAGGCGTCCGCCACCGTGAAGCACCCGTCCTCGTGACCCTCGACGTCCGTCCAATCCGGGAAGCAGTGCTCGAAGTCGGGCGAGGTCGCCAAGGATTTCCTTGTAGGTGACAACGCTGCGGTCATGATGGCCGTCTCTGGCGCTCGTGGTTCTATGGAGAACCTGTCGATGATGGCCGGTTCGATTGGCCAGACTCGTGTGCGTGGAGCAAGGCTTGAGCGTGGCTATCAGGACCGGGTTCTGCCTCACTTCCGAAGGATGGCCAAGGGGGCGCAAGAGAAGGGATTCGTCGCCTCATCATTCAAGAGGGGCTTGGAGCCCACCGAGTTCTTCATGCTCTCGATATCCGGTCGCGAATCGCTGGTGGACACCGCTGTGCGCACGAGCAAGTCAGGATACATGCAGCGGCGATTGATCAATGCCATGGACGACCTGAAGGTGAACAGTGATGAGCCTCACTCGGTGCGTAACATAGCCGACCGCATCATCCAGTTCAGTTACGGTGAGGACAAAATCGACCCGACTCGCAGTGTGAAGGGCTCCGCCGTGAACATCCAGATGGTTCTCGACAACGCGCTTGGAGGTGGTAAGTGATGGTAGTCAAGTCAGCAACCAAGAAGAAGCTCATGGACATGGACATCCCTGAGGAGTACGCTCACCAACTTGCTGATGGGCGGAAGTGGGATGACGTCAAGGAATTGGCTGCAGGAGAGATTGCCAAGATATGTGGGCTCTCGTCTGACGAGGCACAGCAACTCCATGCCCGTATCCAGTCGTTCAAGAAGCGCAGCCGCTCCGACTCTACCACCGCCGGCAAGGCAACCACTGTCGTACGCGCCCGCCGCCCCCCCAGGCGCGGCCGTCAGGTTCTACAGCAGGATTTGGAATTGTACGACCGCGACCAGAAGGACTCCCAGCTGAACGAAGGGCTGTCTGACTCACTGTTCTACGCTCAACTCAATGAACTGGTAGAGGCGAATGGATACCCTATATCTCCCAAGTTGATTGCCGATCTCTCATCCGCCCTGGAAGAGCGAGGCGTGAAGAAACTCACCGCCAAACAGGCGGAGAAGGTGCTCTTCGAGACGGCCGCGGAAATCGAGCGTGCGATTGTGGACCCCTATGAAGCGGTAGGAATCCTGACGGCGCAGTCGATTGGAGAGCCAGGCACCCAGATGACGATGCGCACTTTCCACTATGCAGGTGTGGCGACGGTTAACGTCACTCAGGGTCTACCGCGGATCATCGAACTGGTAGATGGCCGCAAGGTTCCCAAGACTCCGACGATGCGCATTCATCTCATCGATGATGTCAAGAATGAAAAGGAGAAGGTGCGCCAACTTGCTGCCTCGCTCGAGGTGACCCAGACGAAGGACATCGCCGCCATCGAGACCGATGTCACGCAGCGGCGCATCACGCTGGAACTCAACAATCCCAACATGAAGCAGAAGAACATGACCGGTGTGCAGGTGCGCGAATTGCTGGCAAGGAAGTTGCGCCTGTTTGTTGATGCGGACCATGAAACCCGCCCGAAAAACCTCACGATCATTCCCGGACGCAAGAAGGAGGAGGATGAAATCACTCCTAACTACACCGAGTTGCTGGCGCTCGAGGAGAAGGTGAAGGACCTCCGTCTGAAGGGCGTCGCCGGAATCGACAGGGCGACCATTCAGCGGGATGCCGACACGGGAGAGTACTACATCTCGACCATCGGTAGCAATCTGGCGCGCGTCAGTGAGTTCGAGGCGATAGATTGCTCGCGCACCTACACCAACAACATCACCGAGATTCACCAGTACCTGGGAATCGAGGCGGCCCGTCAGGCGACTATCAACGAATTGCAGATGACTCTGGCTGAAGCGCGCCTCGTCGTGGATGTACGCCATCTGCTGACCATCGCCGACGTGATGACCAGCGAGGGCGAGGTGCGTGCGATAGGCCGCCACGGTGTGAGCGGCACCAAACACAGCATCCTCGCACGCGCGGCGTTCGAAGTGACTGTGAACCACCTGCTACAGGCGGGTGTCATCGGTGAGCGAGACCACCTCAGAGGGGTGGCTGAGAACATCATCGTGGGTCAGCCGATATCCTTGGGGACCGGCAGCGTGGAGTTGTTCTACATCCCCGAGGGGAAATGAGATTCTGTCATGAGAAGCTAGTGTGGAGTATGGGGCGGAACAGATGGACCTCGTTAGACAACTGAAGACGGCGATGAGCAGTGGCAGCCTGCTGCTTGGACAGAACCAGACGGCCGACGCCTGTGCCACTGGCGATGCTGAACTCGTGATCTTCGCTGCCAACTGCCCACAGGAGTTCATCGACGACCTGACCAGCCGCCATCCGGACGTGCCGATGCACCGCGTGAACTTGGTGAACCGCGACCTCGGTGCCGCCTGTGCCAAACCGTTCCACGTCAGCACCATCTGCGTTCTTGATGCGGGCAGCAGCGACCTGCTGAGCCTACAACCAAACCTTGACTGAACAGGTCGCGGGTCAGTTCCCGGCGTTGAAACGGGTCTTGAGTATCTATCTTGCACGACAGGATTGATGTGCTCCGGGCCTGCGGGGTGAGGTATGAGTGTGGCGCTTCCTGAGATTCTCGACCATCTTGGTGTTGAATTACTCCCGCTGAACCTCGTTAGTCGCACTCCTGGAATCGTATGTCTGGGTGAGCTGAAGCAGCTACCCGAGAGTTTGAGGGATGTCCCAGTGGTCTTGGGCGCCTACGTCTGGCATGCGCAACCAGGATGGGCTCCAATCGATCGGTTGGAGTTGGAACGCTGGCTGGTCGATGCTCCATCAGGTTGCCACTGGTTGATATCTGAGCGCAAACTGGTGGAGATGCGCGCCCCACCACGTCGAGAAGACATCGCGCTCATCCTCTGGGGGCCCAAGCGCATCTCTCAATGGCTGGGAACCGCTGTCCTCACGGGCGAACTCGAAGTCGATATGTCCCCTTTGACTTCTGAGACGATGGTGAATGTCGCCGAGCGAGCTGAGGTTGCAGAACCACCTTCAGCAGGAATCGCCATCCGTCCACGAATCCAATTGAGCAACTGGTTCATCGAGAAGGGATTCGAACCCTTGGCGACCCAGCCGTTGTTGCTGGCAGCTAGGTTGTGGACCATCGAAGGTGATCTGGTAGGCCCGGAGGATGCGCGTGAGCGAAATTCATGGACACTGTTGGAGGACCCGTTCAGCGGTACCATTGAACGGTCTGTCGAACTCGATGAACTGGAACATATTCCGAACCTGGAGCGACTTCTTTCCGATAACTGGCTCGACGATTCCAGTCTGAGCGCTGCGCTGCCTGAGTTGTGCGAAGAGCGGCGCTCGTGGGAGGTGCGTCAGCAAGGAGACGAAGGCTCTGTTCTAGGGAATCTGCTGCATTGGTGGAGGCTGGAGCTTGATTCGGCGGTATTCACTCCACGAGAGGCATTCCTGCCGGCGTGGAAGGTCAACGTTCCAGACAGGGGATGGATCATCGTGCATGGCTTGACTGGGCGGATGCTGACCTCTCCACGCTGAAGGTCAGATCCCGCCCCCGGTCGAGAAGGAGATGATGAGCACCACGCACATGCCGAGGAACAGGATGATTCCGGTCGCGAATGTGGCACCGATGCCGCTGGCGATGTGCGGCATCCCCTTCATGGCTGCTATTCCAGCCACGACTGGCAGCACGAAGCACGGGTTGAAGATCAACCCCAACAGACTCACGAGAATACCTCCGAGTCCGTCTTCGCTTCCAAACGCGCCCTGCTCCCTGTACTCAACTCTGATGCCATCACCCTGCTGTACTGGATAGGGCCAGTCCAGAGTAACCCGGTTGCCACTCACATTCCCAATCACGTAATCGCCGGACACAGCAGGATTGTACTGAAGCATCAATGGGGTTCCATTGGCGACCGGAACTGGCAAGGAGACGTTCAGCCATCCGCTCGACTGATCGTATGAGCCGTTAACGCCATCGAATCTTCCATCGCAGTTCCGCTCGCGGTAATCGTTCGAATGAGTGAACAGGATTGTGCCACAATCCTTCTGCAAGTTTCCAATATTCACCGACCAGTTGCTCTGAGAGCCATTGGCATATCCAACGATGACAAACCGCTGCCACATCATGATGCTCTCATCACAGTCAGAATACGCATCGGCCCAAACCGAACCTTCGTCAGCGGAGAACCAGAGTTCACATGTATCCGGCTCGACCGGTAATTCTACTTCGAAATGTGTGGTGTTTCCATCTGTCGCGATGGTCATGGACCCTTCACCATCAGTACTCATCAGAACTCCTTCTGTGACCGCTACAAGTATTCCGAAGAGGACGAAATATCCGATGGTGATGCCGACGCCCCAGCCGAAGTGCTTCCAGTTCATCGGCTTCTTCTCAACCATGCCAGTGCCTTGCATCGCAGACTGGATGGGAATCCTTGAGGATGCGCCCACCTCACCTGAGCCAACGGATTCAGGTGCCTGCGCGTCAGCGCTGAATGGACTGACCGTATCCTTTCCAGATGACATTCACTTCACTCCTGCATCGGTAGTTCGACTCCGCCGTTAGTCGACTCATCATCATTCGCTGGCATCAAGGAGAGTCCAGCCGCTTCCAGTTCACGTCGGATGGGCAGCAGCACCTCCTTTTCCAGGTCACCGC
>CALCOR010000081.1 GCA_937897085.1 uncultured euryarchaeote
CACGCTGAAATAGGCTAGAAAGTCGCCGGGCAGATGTACGTGTACACATGGCAGATGCAAGGCGAAGTTACGACCGGCAATGGGAGGAGATCGAGGAGATGCTCGATTTGGCCCAGGAGCGCGCCAACGAGTGGCACGAGCAGTTCGAGCACTGCCGTGACAACGGTGACCGCGAGGGCATGTTGACGGCGGCGCGCAACTTCAAGGCACTCGAGGGAGTTGTCAAGACGCTCAAGTGGGTACTCGGTGAAGAGGGTGTGGACCACCCTCTGACGTGATACGGTCGCTGAACCAACATTGATGACGGTAGGGCCGTTGGCAGGGTTGATTCCGATGGCACTCGACCTCGCAACCATGCGCCACGGCACCACCTTGCTCAAGCGCGGCTTCGCCAAGATGCAGGAGGGTGGCGTCATCATGGACGTAGTCACTCCGGAGCAGGCTCAGGTCGCTGAAGATGCCGGTGCGACGGCGGTGATGGCGCTCGAGCGCGTTCCCGCTGACATCCGAGCCGATGGCGGTGTGGCACGCATGAGCCACCCGCAGCTCATCAGGGGAATCATCGAGACCACCAGCATCCCGGTGATGGCCAAAGCGCGCATCGGTCATTCAGGTGAGGCGAGGGTGCTCGAGGCTCTGGGCGTCGACATGATCGATGAGAGCGAGGTTTTGACCCCGGCTGACCCGTTTTATCACATCCCGAAGGACGAGTTCAGCATCCCGTTCGTGTGTGGATGCACCAGTCTCGGCGAGGCAGTCAGGCGGATTCAGGAGGGGGCTGCGATGATTCGCACCAAGGGTGAGGCAGGCACGGGCAATGTGGTGAGTGCGGTTCAGCACGCCAGGCTCGTCGATGAAGAGATTCGCTTCCTGCAGACCTGTGATTCCGCTGCGCACGAGACGGCGATTGCGGCGATTGTCGATGGATACCGCGGACTTGAACAGAAGTCCGTCCTCGGTGTCAAACTTCAGCAAACCCCGTTCGGGACCATCGAGCAGTGCGAAGCGGGAGTGCGCGAGGTGGTCGAGGAAGTACGAACATTGGGACGATTACCCGTGGTGACCTTCTCAGCTGGCGGAATCGCGACTCCTGCTGACGCCGCCCTGCTGATGCAGCATGGACTGGATGGCATATTCGTCGGCTCTGGCATTTTCAAGTCGGAGGACCCGACCACCACTGCGAAGGCGATTGTGCTCGCCACTCACCACTTCTCCGACCCGGACAAGGTCGTGGAAGCGAGCGAGATGATGGCCAAGCCGATGTCTGGTCTCGAACTCGAAGACCTCGACGTCCGCTACGAGGATCGCGGCTCGTGAGGCTCACTCGGTGACTTTCACCTGGCCGCCTTGCACTTCGATGTACTTTCTTCCGGGCGTTCGGTTCCATTCTCCCCTGCATAGTCCGACTGCCTGACCAACCAGTGAGCGCGCTTCGGACAGTCGTTCTTCATCTGACTCAGTAAGCACGTGTTTGTTATTCGTGAGCAATGCATCCAGAAAGAAATTAATCTGGCTGAATGCGTGTTCAATATCATCCATGGAGCAGCATTCTGCTCGTGTGCTATGAACGCGCCGCTCAATCGTCGGCGAGGACTGGAGAGTCGCCCATGGCGACCGGCAGATCGGGCGCCTCGACCTCGTTGCGCTCAATCCACTCTTCCTCTTCATCGGGGACGTCCGTGTCAGCGAAAATCGCCTCCACCGGGCATTCAGGGATGCAGGCCCCGCAGTCGATGCACTCGTCGGGATCTATGACGAGGTAGGTGTCAGCTTCGTGGAAGCACTCCACCGGGCAGACTGCCACGCACTCCTGGTACTTCTTGTCAACACATGCGGACACGACTACGTGGGTCATCTCACTCACTCTCCGTGGTGCTGCCGACGACTGAATCCCTGCTATGAACTTAACCACGCAATGTGGCCGGAACACCTCAGGTGAACCGTCTCATTCGGGTGCCGGAGGCATTCCTTGTACGTTCGCGTTCACTGCCGCTGCTCGCAGCAGCGAATCGGCAACTTCGACAGGTGTCGAACCCGGGTAGACCTCGAGTTTTATGCGCCCCTTGACGACATCGTCAGCCGCACCTGATGCAGATGACGCGATGCGTCCGCTCACGAGTGAGGACAGATCCAGGCGCACGTGCAGCACGTTGTCTTCGTCTATGCGCTCAGCCAAATCTTCCTGCAATTCGCTCAGCAGGTCTTCCCCGAGGCGCGTGACGCCGGCTCGCGCCGCGCCGCGCTTGTCGAGACGCACACTCACGATGTGCATCGGCGAGCCATGGAAGGAGCGCCCCTTCTCGACCGTCACTTGCTCTGGAGCCCCTGAGAGCCAAGCGAGCGCGGCGGAGATGCGCTCGACGTGTGAGACTCCTGAGGCGAGCACTGTCCAGTTCACGCTGTGCACGGGTAGGCCAGCCATGACCAGCGTCCCTCGACCATCCGTTGATGACCCTGCCGCCCCCTGTTCTAGAAGGGGTGCGGAACTGCCCTCCTTCGGAGGGCGTCGTTGAAATAGTGGAGTAGAGTCGGCGGGCCGCTAGCGGGGTAGCCCCCGTGACTTTGGAGACGTGAACGCGATGGCGACCAAAGGTGCGGCAGCTAGAGCAGCGGCTCGAAAGCAGAAGGACAAGTGGAAGTCCAAGCGATGGTTCACCATCCGGGCACCGAGGACACCTTGGAACTTCGAGGTCATTGGTGAGACCCTCGGTGAGACACCTGAGCACCTGGTCGGGCGCATCTACGAACTCACACAGCATGAGGTTGACGGCAACTTCTCCAGGATGCACGTCAAGCTCCGTTTCCGCGTCGTCGAGGTCGTCGCCAATGATGCCATCACTGAATTCATCGGACTGGATATGATGAACGACCACGTGCGCAGGCAGGTACGCAGGTATCGAGGCAAGGTCGACGATGTCGTCGATTGCGTGACCGTTGACGGCTACTACGTGCGCATCAAGCCGGTGATGATCACCAGCCGAAGGGTCAAGTCAAGCCAGAAGAACGAGATGCGCCGCCTTGCGCGCGACATCCTGCTGCAGTTCTCCGCTCGCAGCACCTGGGTCGAGGTGCAGAAGGCGATGCTTTCCGACGATATGGAGGAGATGATCAAGGACGCAACTCGCGTCATCAATCCCTCTCGCGCCGTCATGGTGCGCAAGGTGCAGTTGATCCAGAGCGGTGTCGTGCCCGATGATGGTATGACTCTCGAGGAGGTCATTGAAGACGAGGCGAGAAAGGCCGCCGAGGTGAAGGAGCGGCGTGCAGCGGCTCTGGTCGCTGCGGAGGAGGATGAGGAGGATGAGCGGACCATGGACATCCTGGCAGCCGCCGAATCACTCGAATCAGTGTCTGGGGAGGAAGGCGAGGAAGAACCAGCTCCGGTGGCTGAGCCCGAGCCGGTCGCAGAAGCCGAGCCGGCCGGAGATGATGCGCCGACTGAAGCCCAGTTGAAGAAGCTGAAGAAGGCCGAACTGGTTGAACTCGCAGAAGGCAAAGGAGTCGATTCCAGCGGAACCAAGGGCGATATCATCGCACGGCTGACCGCAATGGGAGATCTGCCATCAGCAGCCGAGTTGAAGCGCATGAAGAAGGCGGAACTCGTTGAGTTGGCCGAGAACAGCGGAGTCGATTCCAGCGGCACCAAGGACGACATCATCGGGCGCCTGACAGGGTGAGGAGGCCGGACCCATGCAGAGGGTGGTTGTGCTCTCCGGCACGGGAATGCTCGACCTTGCCAACCCCGATTCTCTCGAAGGCACAGGATTCTCGCTCACAGGGACCGAGGAACTCACGCTCGAGACTCCATGGGGTGAGGTTCCCACGAAAGTGGTCACACTCGCGGATGACTCCGGTGGAGAGCGCAGGCTGTTCTTCATTCACCGTCATCACCACCCCGACGGATGGACGACCCCGCCGCACATGATCGAGCATCGTGCCAATGTCGCCGCCGCCCGCGCGACACAGCCCGACGCGCTCGTGAGCATCTGCTCAGTGGGAGCGATCGACCATGGATTCCCACCGGGGACGGTGGGACTGGCGCGCCAGACGCTCGACCTCACAGGCAGAGTGTGGACGTTCCACGATGAGGATGCGGCTCACGCCGACATGACAGATCCGTTCGACCGCACTCTCTCCGGCCTGCTCGAAGCTCCACTCTCTGGACAGGGCGACAATCTGTGTATCGACCAGGCTGTCGCCGTGATGAACGGTCCACAGTTCGAGTCGTCCGCCGAGGTGGAGGCGCTGCACAGGCTGGGCGCCACGAGCGTGAGCATGACGCTGAACGGCGAAGCAAGACTCACTGCCGAGACCGAGATGCGTCACCTGGGGCTGATGCTCTCTTCCAACTGGGGTGCCGGAAGAACACCCGGAGATTCACACGCGCCCATCGACCATCATGCGGTCGAAGCGCTGGCTGCGCAGATGCAGGCGGTTGTCTGGGACTGCATCTTGACCCTGCTACGGCACGACGAATGATTCATCGGCCCGCGCCGGTGAGCGGGGCGCATGACCGACAGAGCGTGCGGAGTAGACGACTGGATGGCCCATTCCGGCCAACAGGGGATGACTGACGAAGGTACCCCGAACGGCTCGTGGGAGACGATGATGTGCAGGGTGGCCAAGTTCCACCACAAGCACGACTTCGCCAGCCCGGAGAACAACGGCCACGACATGGGCTACCGGCTGACGCTGATGCTTGAGGAACTGGGCGAACTCGCCGCAGCGATTACCAAGGGCAAGCCCAAGGAGGAGGCTGC
>CALCOR010000082.1 GCA_937897085.1 uncultured euryarchaeote
GACCTCTCCGATGCGGTTGCGGTGACGGTCACCGATTTGGACCATCTTTCCATCCTCGATCACATGCGTGATGCGCGAGAGGTACGGACCGATGGCGCCTTTGGAGAACACCCAGCGATCACCATCCATCTCGTGGATGGTTGTCATTCGTTTGCGTTCCCTGTCGAATGTGAACTCACGAAACCGGGGGTGCTTCCTGCGATGATCTTCGGTATCCTCGAATATCTTCCATCCGAATACGGAACAGGCGCTGTCGGTGGGATCTCCAATCGCCCGCCACTGTTCATCGACCTTGCGCACCGTGCTGTTCTGACACAATAGAGAGCAGCTGAACGCCAACCTTCCACCTAGGTTGGACCGCAACTCGTTCAGTTCCCATTCTGGGATGGATTCACCATCATTAGTCAGCGAACCGCGGGTCGGGTCGAATCCTTCGCCTGTGACCCCGTATAGAGTGTCGTCGACGAAGAATGCACGAACGGTCATCTCGTTGCGGGTCAGGGTGCCCGTTTTGTCTGTACATATCACCGTGGTCGAACCGAGGGTCTCGACCACCTTCATTCGTCGCACAATGGCATTCTTCCGCGACATGTTGCGCATTCCGAGTGCTAGCGTGATCACCAGGATGATGGGCAATCCTTCTGGAACGATAGCGACGAAGATGGCTACTGCAATCAGGAACTGTTCGGCTACGACCTCCTTCAACTCCTCCATCGTCGCCGATTCAGCCAACGCGATGGTCACATGCATCAAGAGCAGTGAGGCTGCTGCCATCACCGCGATGATTCCCAGGAATTTCCCAAGGGACTCCAATTTGATCTCCAAGGGAGTTTTCGGGCTTTCGACATTGCTGATTCCAGCGGCGATGTCGCCTAGTTGTGTGTTCATTCCGATGCGCACAATAACCCCGCGACCACGTCCGCTAGCGACCACGGTCCCCATGAATGCCATGTTCAACTGGTCGGGGATCAACGAATCAGATGCTACGCTGTCGACCTGTTTGCGCGTGACATCCGACTCTCCCGTCAGTGAAGACTCGTTGATAGTCAGTTGATGGACCTCAAGCAACCGCACATCTGCGGGGACATTGAGTCCCTCCTCAAGCCAGACGACGTCACCAGGGACCAGTTCTTCAGTGGAGCACCGATTCTCTATCCCATCGCGTAGAACAATGCAGTGGCTCACAAGCAGTTTCTTGAGTGACTCCATCGCTTCCTCAGCCTTGCGCTCCTGTAGGTATGAGAACACACCATTGAGAGAAAGCGCGATGCAGATGAAGATCGGAGTGCCGATGTCTTCCGGCTTAACCGCGAACGCCATTATCGCCGCTGCCAGCAGCAGGTAGACCATCGGGTCACGGAATTGTGCAAGCAGTTTCCAGAACGGATGGACTGGGGTCGGCTCCTTCAGTTTGTTCAAGCCGTGTTTCAATTGGCGACGTTCCGCCTCAGTAGTTGACAACCCATTGGAATGCGAGCCTAAGACCTCGAATGTGTCCGCACGCGACATGAAGTGCCAATCATGGTCGAGCCCCGCGATGGGTTCACCCTGCTCTTCAGTGGACACTGTCACCATTTCACCACTCGCAGTATGCTCAGGTTCGTATTTGATTTCACGGGTGGGATAACCCGCAGAGGGATCCGCACCGATCTGAGCCGCATAGTTGACAGCCTGAACTGGGGTCGATTGACTGATGACGGGTCACCGGCCCTACATCAGTGCAGACACAACCCTACCAGAGTTGACCGTTCGGGCACTGGTGCTGGGCGTC
>CALCOR010000083.1 GCA_937897085.1 uncultured euryarchaeote
GCACGAGCGCGGACAACCTGCTGCTGATTGCTGGTTCAGTCGTGGGGATTCTCATCTTGATTACAACGATAGCGCTGTTGGCCATGAGGAGAAGCCGCCGCCGAGACGATATCTGGAGTGAAGGACACGACGATGACGTAGGGGATGTCATGTTCAATGCACCCGACGGACCTCCACCCGGTCAGAACGGGGAGATGCGTGATGGCTACGAGGTTCTGGAGTATCCCGCAGACAGTGGCGAATGGTGGTGGCGAGACCCCTCCTCCGGAAAGTGGATGGAGTGGCAAAACTGATTGCACGGTGCGGTTCTCGGGTGTCGACATGACTCCCGAACAGTACCGCCTCGCTCTGGTAGTGGCGATGTTGGCATGTTCGGGGCTGCTGCTTGTCTACCCTGTCGAGCCCAGCATGACCTCGGAGATGCTCTTCGATGACGAGGTGGATAAGCGCATCAAAGCAGAATCCGTCGCTGAAACAACCAGATCGCAACTCACACTGAGAATCCGTCACGATGATGGAGGGCGTATCACCGACGACCTGTCTCGAGTCCAAGACTTGATGCAACTTGAACAGGCAGCCATGGGCGGCTCTAACCCGGATACTGCATGGGATGATGAGAGTAACTGGATCGAACGCATGGAGACTCCTTTCAAGAGGTGGTCGGAAGCCTTCGCCTCAAGGAATCGCTCGCTTGCCAACGCCTCGCATTTCCAAGAAGTGCTGGAACCTGCCATTCCCAATGGGTGGTGTGGAAACAACTCTACTGATGCGGAACAGGTAGCCTTCGAAGCGACGCTGTTGATGCTTCCTGAAGACACGATCTTGAACATTGCATGCCCTGCATTCGCAGGCACCTCTGCAATACTTGCTCCAGCCGCAAACGAGGTGCTCTGGATGGTCTGGATGGAAAGTGATGAGGAAAATCCGGACTGGAACTCACTGTCCAGATGGGCCGAGAAAGTGAGCGATTCCACCGATTATGAGGTCTCGGCGGTCGGAATGAACATGTTGTTCGCCAAGTCGAAGGACATCGCGCAACATGATCTGACAGTCTTCATGCTGCCCGCCGTTGTGCTGCTCACAGCCATTCTGGCGATTGGGTTGAGAGATGCTGTGGCCGCGGGAGCAACCCTTGGAGGTCTCTTGCTGGTTCTCGGTACGGAGTTGGGTGTCCTATCGGCTATGGGATTCGAATTCTCCATTCTTGACGGAATTGCCATTCCGATAATCATGGGTGTCGCCGTTGATGGCGCCTTCTGGTACTGTAGATCGTCGCGGGACCGCGACGAAGTACGGAAGATGCTCTTACTTGCGATGGTGACCACCGTGGCAGCGGTTTCACTGGCACTGTTCTCATCGATACGCGCTCACAGGACACTCGCCATGGTCATGATAATCGGCATCATCCTCGATTGGGTGGTTACGCGATACCTGCTCGAGGGCATCTATCTGCGTCGTCGTCTGAAACTTGAATTGAGCTTGGAATCGAAATTGCTGCCGTCTCATAAATCGATGTCCTGGTGTTGGCCTGTCGCACTCGTGCTGCTGGCATCCATTGCGGTGATTGCTCCTCCCGGAGTTGAAATCTTCGATATCGATCAACTGCTTCCAGAAGATGACCCAGGCATCGATGAGTTGGAGGATCTACAATCACGATACGTTCTGGCATCGAGCACCGTCGCTTGGGTCATCGTGGATGTAGAAGGGAATTCAACAGAGCATCTTCAACAGGTCCGGGATCTCCAACGGCAACTCGGTCAACATCCGAGCGTGATCTCGTTCGACACCGGCGTGTTCCGAACTCCGATGGTCATCGGAGTTTCGAATGATGACGGCGACCTGGCAGAACCGACGATTGACCAGGTCTCTGAAATGAGCGACGGCTCGATTCTCATCGACGACGCGCGACTGCAACGTGACGGTGTGACGACTGGAGTAGCGATCACGGTACTTATCGATGGTCAGGACGCTGCCGCGGCGCTGCGCTTCTCGGATGATGTGGTGGAATTACTGGACGAGAACGAACTACAGGGATCTGTCGGCGGCGATATGCCGGTCGGGGCCGGGCTCGCCCGTTCGTTTGAAGCGGGAAGAGTCAGTCAGATTCTCTCCGCGGGTTCCATAATCTTCCTCGTCTCGTTGGTCGTGCTGCGCTCACCGCTGCGCGCAGCTCGAATCGCGGTCGGCACGATTGCGATCGGTGGCGCCGTCGATGGCATGGCGAGCCTGTTCGGTGGGCGGGGAGTCGCGACCGCCCCTGCGGTTCTGTTGGGGATGGGATTCGCTGCTGATTATCTCGCACATGCCACTGCTGAACATCCACCGACCCGAATGGACACGTATGCAAGATGGTTGGCTGCACTCACGTCGGTATCCATTTTCGCAATGATCTCTTTCGCAAATTTTCCGCCCGCGATGAACACCGGACAACTACTCACGGCCAGTATTCTATTCTCTGTCGTGCTGGCGACCTGTCTCTCATTCAAGCAACTACAGAATCCGGATCACGATAGTGAGGAATGACAGCGAGGGGTATGGACGCTGGGGGATTTGAA
>CALCOR010000084.1 GCA_937897085.1 uncultured euryarchaeote
AGGAGGGCATTGGTGGGAGCGATCATCAGCGCCTTTCCACCATGCTGTCTGAGCCTCTCTGCAATCACCATCCACTCGATGGGGGTCTTGCCCAGTGCAGTTGGCAGTACTAACAGCGTTGATGCGCCCAGGCAGGCATCGACTGCCTCGAGTTGGTAGGCTCGCGCCTCGACGCCTCCATCAACGAGGCCTGAATGGGAAACTGTGGGGTTCACGGAGCCATGACTGAACACCCACGGTTCAAAATCGTTGCAGCCAAGGTTCAACCATCGAGAGGAGAAGTCTCGGCATCACGTGGTCGATGTCAGAACGTCGGGCCCGTAGGGCGCTCCACAGGCCTCATATAGGGAAGGTTGGTCGGCGGGACGCTCACGTAGTGAGGCACCAGACGTCACAGGGCAATGCAGCAAGCAACCCAAACTCCGGATTGGAATCCGGTCGGCGTCACGGTGGCTCCACAACTGCGTGTGCCGGCGGGACCCCGCCTCGGTGGGGATTTCGTCGAAAACCGCCTGAGGAGGCACCCAACATGGGAGACACGCACAAGCCGAAGAGAGGTAGTATGGCGTTCAGCCCGCGCAAGCGGGCGAACCGTCACTTCGGACGTGTCAAGTCGTGGCCAGATACCGATTCCAAAGAAGTTAGAGTACAGGGCTTCGCTGGCTGGAAGGCCGGCATGACCCACGTGCTGCTGCGCGACACCAACCCCGGAAGCCCAAGTTCTGGCCAAGAGGTCCGCAAAGCGGTCACGGTGGTCGAGGTTCCACCCATGAGGGTCCTCGGAGTACGTGGCTACGCCATGACCGTCTACGGAATGCAGACCGCCGGTGAAGCGTGGGCTGACTCCGAGAAACTCAGCGAGAGCATTCCGGAGTTGTCCCGTCGCGTTCCCAAGCGATTAGAACACGATAGCGAAGCACATCACGCAGCGCTCTCTGAGAAGGCAGAATCAGGAGGGCTGTGTGAAGTCCGCTTGATCGTGGCGACCCAACCTCACACCATGAACAGCACATCCAGCAAGAAACCCGAGCTGATGGAGATGGGCCTCACTGGTGGTGACCTGCAGGCACAGTTGGAGTGGGCGAAGGAACATTTCGGTGGTGAGATCGGAATCGATGATGTATACCTCGGCGGTTCGGACATCGATGTCGTCGGCATCACCAAGGGCAAAGGATGGCAGGGCTCAGTCAAGCGCTTCGGCGTCAAACTCCTGAGTCACAAGAACAGCAAGCGCCGCCGCCAGGGTGGCAACATGGGAGACTTCGGCACAAGCTACGTGCGCAAGACGATCCGCCAGGCTGGTCAGTTGGGCTATCACCAGCGAACCGAGTTCAACAAGCGCATCCTGCGCATCTCGAACCCCGAGGACAACGAGATCACCCCTGATGGTGGCTTCCTGCACTACGGCGAGGTCCGCAATCCGTACATCATCATCCAGGGAAGTCTTCCCGGGCCGGCCAAGCGTCTGCTCAGGTTCCGAGACGCCGTCCGCCCGCGCAAGGGGCTGTCTGCTGTCGAGATAACTTACGTCAGCACAGCGAGCAAGCAGGGGGTATGAACATGCAGGCGACCACAATCAATCTTGTCAACTCCGTCGAACAGGAGGAGTTCGAAGCGGGCCTGCTGTCGGAGTCCTTCTCCGTATCCAGCAAGAAGGGCAAGAAGTTCAAGCTTCCAACCGCGTTCGACTCCGAGGTGCGCGAGGACCTCATCCGTCAGGCTGTCCTATCCTCACGCGCCAACCGTCGTCAGGCCTACGGCCACCGCCGCCACATAGGCCGCCGCCGCCCACAACCGGGTATGAAACACAGTGTAGAATGGCATGGTAAAGGAACGGGTGTTTCACGAATCATGCGCAAGTCAGGCAGTAGTACAGGTGCCGAGAACCCCCACACCCGAGGAGGTCGTCGTGCGCACGGGCCGCTCGCAGAGCGTGATTGGTCACAGAAGATGAACTCGCGCACTCGATCACAGGCCAGAGACTCCGCCATCGCTGCTACCACCGACGCCGCTCGGGTGGCGTCCCGCGGTCACCGCTTCGCGGATGACGTCAAATTCCCGATCATCATCGATGGATACACTGAGGAGCGCTCCGGCAAGAAGGAGAAGTTCGACGTCGAGGTGATTCCCGCGCTGGCATCGACGCGTAAGTTCATCGCCATGATGGAGGCGCTGGGAATCGCAGATGACCTTGACCGGGCGAAGAACGGCCGCTCGATCCGTGCCGGCAAGGGCAAGATGCGCGGCAGGCGTCGGCGCACCCCTAGGAGTATCCTGCTGGTCGTCTCAGAACGGGATGGTCTGGCGAAGGGAGCACGTAACGTCCCCGGAGTCGATGTGGCAGTGGCCAAGCACCTGTGCGCCGAAGACCTCGCACCCGGTGGCGACTGCGCCCGACTGACCGTGTGGACGAAGGCGGCAATTGAGGCACTCTGAGGTGAATGACATGGATCCGTATAACGTAATCATGATGCCGTGGATAACGGAGAAGTCGCTCGAGGCTCGCCGTCACGCTGACCCTGAAACGGGATACTTCCAAAACAACAACCGGCTCGAGTTCATCGTCGCTCTTGAAGCGACCAAGGCGGATGTCAAGGAGGCCGTTGAACGACTGTTCGAGGTCAAGGTCGCCAAGGTCAACACACGTATCACGAAGAATGGCAAGCACGCCACCGTCAAACTGGCGGAAGGATATGATGCAGAGGAGGCGGCGCTCAAGCTGGGCGCCTTCTGAGGTGAGAAGATGGGTAAGAGAATTCGTGCACAACGCAAGGGCTCCAGCCCGAACTATCGCGTCTCCAGCCACCGCTTCGGCGGGGAATCTCGACTGCCGCGTGTCAACGGAGAGATGGGCACAATCACCGAGATCATCCACTCCTCGGGCCACACCGCTCCACTGGCTCACCTCACCCTGGAGGATGGAACTTCGGCGACTGTCGTGGCCACTGAAGGACTCGCCATTGGACAGTCGATTGCCATCGGTGACAAGGTACAACTCAAGCCGGGGAACATCACTGAACTCTCGCGGATTCCCGAAGGGACTCCGATTAACAACGTCGAGCTTCGACCGGGCGACGGAGGTCGCCTGGCGCGCAGCGGTGGCAACCACGCTACCCTCGAGACCCGCATGGGCGACAGGGTCCGCATCCGCCTGCCTTCTGGCAGGCTCAAGGACCTGCCAGCAGCCTGCCGCGCCAGCATTGGGGTTCTGGCTGGAGGGGGCCGTGCCGAGAAGCCGCTGATGAAGGCGGGGACGGCATTCCACAAGGCAAAGGCGCGCGGCAAGAAGTACCCCACGGTCAGCGGCGTGGCGATGAA
>CALCOR010000085.1 GCA_937897085.1 uncultured euryarchaeote
CATTGTCCGTTCCGAGATACAGTTGCGGTGTCTGCCCGTCCAAGGTCGCATGTGCCACCGCCTGCAGGGTGGCATTCTCCACCGCCAGCGCTTCGACCACCTTCTGCGCAGGAACCACCGCGCTCACGAGCCCACTGCCATCGACGGTGAACGTCCATGCGCTGCCAGCCGGTCCGCCGGCGAGCAAGTCGAGCGACCCGCTGCCGGTGCTCAACCGGCTGAGCAGTCTGACATCTCCGAACGCAGCGCTGTTGACCGGCGCTGTCAGATCGAGTTTGCCGCTGCCGTCAAGAGTCCACACCGCGATGCTCTGATTCAGCGCCAACACGAGGAATGATTCACCTCCTCCATCGGTCCAATGGACCATGTCATTGAGCTCCACCCCGGGTAGGAGTTTGTAGTGGTAGGTGGCTCCAGTGGCCGGCTCGAATATCGTGACGCCACGCATGGTGGCCACGTAGATCAGGCCTAATTCGGCATCGACATGCAACGCCCGAACGTCATGATGCAAGATAGCGGGAGATGTGCCTTGGTCGTACATCTGGACTTCTGCGTCAACTTCGCCCAACGGGGTGCTCTTCATGCCAGCACGAACCCAAGTCCCTTCATCGATGAAGATGTAGTATTCCTCCAGATTGCTCAACGCCTCACCGAGGTAGATGGTCGCACGCGAACCGTCGGGGAGCACCATACCGTCGCGATCGATGTCCCAGCCGTCTTCGTCGCTGTCAAGCAGGCTGTCCGACTCATTGCGCGGATCCAGCCCGAAGAAAACCTCCCAGCCGTCGATGATACCGTCGCCACGGTTTGACTTGGCCAACTCACGTGAGCCGGACCAGTAGAAGAAGTCGGAGTCGTTACGCAATGGGTCGGTCCCCAGCCACCCTGGGTATCCAGTAGGTCTTGTGTCGAGGTCTGTGCACGCGGGCATCAACTCGATGCAGCGCAGTCCGTGGAACTCGGTGGTCCAGTTCTCCCAGGCGCCGTAGTTGTACTCCTCTGCGTTGGTGTACCATTCGTGCACTTCGATGATGCCATCACGGTCGACATCGAAGCCGTCGCCACAACCCAGTTCACCATCGATGCAGCGGTCTGAGTCATTCTGGCCATCATACGAGTTCAACGGATCGAACGCGTTGCACTCCCAAGCGTCGCTCTCGTTGATGGAACCGGTTTCCATCATGCACATCCAGACCTCGTAACCGTCGGGAAGCCCGTCCCCGTCGGTGTCGGCCACACGCGGATCGAGGAACTCGCGCAGCCCCGATTCACTCTGTCCCGGGGGTTTGCCTGTCAGGCTTCTTCGATTGGTGAAACAGTTGTCCAAGTCGTACGGCCAGCAGTATTCCGCCAACGCGACCAGGCCATCGTTGTCGAAGTCGGACTGGTTGTCAGAACCATTCTCGAAATCGAGACCTTTGATGACGAGCGTCACATCGTCAAGAGTCAGGTTGATCGCCTGGCTGAACGCCTCCTCGTGCAGGTCTGGGATGAGATCCTTGTCGGTGTCCGTGATTGGCGGACCTTCGCCTGTCGTGTCGTCGGGGTGGACCGATTCGACCGGTGAGTTAGGGCGGCTCTGCGACACGAACACCATGCTGCCCAGAATGAGCAGGGTGACCAAGATGACAGTCTGCTTCCGGCGCACGAATCCACCCCCAACTACGTTGGTGGTGTCTAACCACATTCATTCCCTTATGATGCTGATGGAGCACAGTTCGGACACAGCGGCACGTCGTGGTGAAGCGAATTCCACAGGCACGACAGGTGAGAGGGCACTGGGCAACACACGCTCCCCGTGGATTCGTTCGGGGAGTGAGGGTGTGTCTGAAAACGGACGTTATCTGGTGTCAGCGAGAGGTGGATTGAAGGTGTGACTGTATGCCCGAGCGCTTGCGATGACCCTACAACTGACCCATCTCGGAACAGGCAGCCGTGGCAACGCCACTTTGCTGTGCACTGACGAGGTGAACATTCTGCTGGACTGCGGATTCTCAGGCAAGGAGTTGGAACGTAGACTCGCCCTGCTCGAACTGAAGCCGAAAGACCTGGGTGCGATCGCCGTGAGCCACCATCACAACGACCACTCCAAGGGGGCGCTCATTGCCAACCGCCGCTGGGGCATTCCCCTGCACATGAACTTCAATACCTGCGCCCGACTTGGGCTGGATCCGGTCAACGACTGTACCCTGTTCGAAGCATTGGGACGCGTTGAATTCTCCGACGACCTGTCGCTGCTGCCAGTACCTGTGGAACACGGAGATGCGGACAATGTCGGATTCATCGTCAGCCATCGAGGGGAGAGAGCTGCGGTAGTGACGGACCTCGGTTCATGGTCAACCGAATTGGTGCGTCACCTCGGCCGATGCACGCACATCTCGCTCGAGGCGAACTACGACCATGGGCGTCTGTTGGGCGGCCCCTATCCTGACCGCTTGAAACAGCGCATCATGGGTCGCGGCGGACACCTGTCCAACGAACAGGCGGCCGATCTGCTCTCTGAAGTCTGCGGCCCCGCCACGCGGAGTGTCGTACTATGCCATCTCTCCGAGCAGAACAACCAGCCTCACCTCGCCGAGAGCGAGGTTCTGATGAACATCGACGACCTGTTTGATGGGGATCTGTCCATCAGTCTGCAGTCAGGCCCTGAATTCAGCCACTACCTGGGTCAGGTAGAGCCAGAACGGCTCACGGGTGCGCGGGTCTGAGCAGTATGCTCAGGTGCTCGCCTCGGCGAAGCCATAAGAACAGCAGGAGCGAGTGGGGTACGTGCGCCAGCGGAGCGGATGTCTCGCCCGTCGAGATGTGGGCGGTGTCAGCGAGATTCTCGGCGTGACGATGCTGCTGGCGATGGTCGTGACCGTGCTAGGAGCTGTGTTCGTGCTGCTCGCCCCATTGGTGAACGACATCAACGACAACAGAGAGTGGGCGGCGGGAAGCGTGGCTGCCACTCAATTGAGCGACCGGATCCTGGTCGTGGCTGATTCACCAGCAGGAACTGGCGTCGTGCATCACAGCGCGCAACTCGCGAATACGATCGACTGGCTCCCAAGGGCAGAGACTTGGACGATTGCCGCCGACCTGGCCGGAACGGACCGAGTGACCGTACAGCTGGACCCAGGGGAGGTGAATGTCACCAGTTTGAACCGCACCGCAACCAACGTGACCGTTGTCACCGAGACTGCGACTTACCAATTCGACCTCGTGAACGGCACGGGCAACCTCAGCATCGGCAGCGCGACACACGGGCGGGTCAGCGTCGAAGTGAAGGATATGCATGGGGACACGATCCACCGTCTAGTGCGCATCTCCATCGACGGCATTCGCCTGAACAACGAGATGAGCAGGGGTGTCTTCAGTGTGGATCTAGTGAATGGTGCGCGTATAGAGAAACTCCCCGGACAGGGTATCGAAGTGCAGCAGTATCCACGGCTGCGACATGATGTTCTCATCGACGGGACTCATCGCGTCAGTCTGGTACTGCTCGACATCGAAGTCGGCGAGACCGCGACGCGGCACATGACCACAGTAAACCTCGGTTCGCTCGGAACCGAGGCGCTGTTCGAGGCGCAGTCGCGCAATCTCCTGCTGAAGACCGAGTTCTTCGCTGAAGCGACCATCGGTGCACGCTACACCCACCACTGGGCTGGAGACCACGATCTGTGGCTGGCTAGCGGACAGATAGACGACTACAATGGATTCGGTCCCCGCCAGCGTCTCTCTGGGCTCGATGGGCTGACACTGTTCCCCACCGACGAGACGTTCACCCTTGAGGTCACGTTGCAAAAGGTGGTGATGAGTTGATTCGTCGACGAATGGATGACGAAGCGGTCTCGGCAGCCATCGCGACCGTGCTGCTGTTCGCTGGTACGCTGGCCATCATTTCAGGAATGATGGTGACGATCAATCCGATGATTGATGAGATGCACGGCGCGGTCGAGCGCCAAGCGATGTCCAGCCAGATGACCGATCTAGCCTTGGAAACGGTGCGCCTGTCCGAGACGGGGCTTCCGGGCGATTCCGCCACAGTTCAGTTGCGGCCGCACACGGGGGAGTTGAACTGGGACCTGAAACACGGTGGGACCTGGTACTCAGCGAGCCATGTCGAAGGCGGATCCCTTCGTCTGGATGGAGTACTGGATCTAGACGATCAAGCGCGCTTCCGCTATCCCACCAGCGAGGTATCCTCGATCTGCTTCGATGACCTGCGTGGAGGCCTAGGAGCCCTGTGGCAGGTGCGTCTGCCCGACATCGATGGAACGTGGGCAGCAACTCCCGTATCGACCTTGGAACTGCCGTTGGCGAGTACCAGATTGACCGTCGATGACGAAGGGGTCGAGACGAATGTCCGCCTTCCGTACGGTGTTTCCGTGACGGGGAGTGTGTCCGCGGGAGGTGGTGACACATGGTTACACGCCGATGGCCCCGTCAGGGTGCTGATCTGGAGAGGAGACGGTGGCGCTGCGCACATCGCACCTGATCTGGCCGCACCGACCGACGGCATGGGACGAGGCTGGACGCTTCCCGTCCCGGGGGGGGCCGTCAGTGCCCATCTGGTAACGACACGGCCCGCGAGCATC
>CALCOR010000086.1 GCA_937897085.1 uncultured euryarchaeote
ACGACCTCTCGCCGAGTTTCAACCTCTTGCTCAACTCTCCATCCGCGTTCGACCCCGATGCCGCCGAGGATTACGAGAAGAACCGCTACGGCCTCGGGATGTCCTCCACAGATTCCTACCTCGACATCAATGACGATGGAGACCTCACCGTCGGACCTGCGGGAAGCGGGTTCGAGGGGGACCTACAGGGTCCGTTCGCTGTCTACATCAAGTACTGCTTGTCGTCGCAGTGCGACGATTCGCGCACAGGTAGGGCGCACTTCGTGGCCGACGGCAGCCTGCTGATGAACACCGTTTACGATCACGGCCAGATGTACGGTGATCAGCAGACTGAGATTCCCGCCAACGACAACCGGATGTGGGTGCTCGACGCCATCGCCGAGGCGCTGCTCACCGGGAATGACTCGCTGATGCCGGGAGAGAACGCACAGGTCATCTTCGATGAGAGCCGGCACCAGCAGTCATCGATGGCTGGCGAGGCGTACAACCTGATGTACTACGTGCTCGTCTACTTCACCAGCGACTGGATGGCCATGCTCATCCTGTTCCTGTCGCTGTTCGTCGCATTCGAGGCGGTGATCATCCGCAAGACCGACCCTGAACCGTGGCGCCATGTGTTCAGCATCATCTACTACGGATTCGGTGACGCCCGCAGATATGGATACTACAGCCGGGCGAACAAGATCAAGCAGGTGCTGCTCTCGAGGGTGCGCAACCTGAACACCCTCACGAGGGAGGAGTTCGATGCTCTTCCGGCACGTGAACTGCAGGGGATGATCAACGACCCTGTGCTGGTGAAATTCGTGTTCGAGGATCGCAACTACTCGCTGGAGCAGTTGGTGGCTGTGGTCAAACGCATCAAGATGTGGGGCAGGAAATAACGGGGGTGAGTAGGCATGTGGACGCGCAAGGCAGCACTGATGATGACCTCGGGAATCTCACTCGTACTCGTCGGCATGATGATGTCCAACTTCCAGTTGATGGTCATCGGCATCGCCTTCATCTCCTTCCTGGCAATCAACAGTTGGGTCACCGGCCACGGTGAGCTCGATATCGTGCGCACTCTGTCTGCGGACAACCTGTACAAGGGCGACGACCTCTACGTCGAACTGGCGATTACTAACACTGCTCGTCGACGGACGCAGTTGCTCGAAGTGTTCGACAACGTCCCGCATGAGATGAAGCTCCGCTCGGGCCTGAACTACATGCGTATCAACCTCGGGCCGGGTCAGACGACGCGGATCCGCTACGTGCTGCGCTGTCCACTGCGAGGACACTTCTCGCTCGGGCCGATCTCGCTGCGCTATCGCAACACCTTCAACCTCTATTCCACTGAGATGTTCGTCGACCATCGGTCGGACTTGATCGTCTTCCCCCAGGTGAGGGATGTCGAGGAGGCCATGGTCCGCAGTCGCACTCCCAAGATGTACACCGGCGCCACCACGCTGCGCATTCCCGGGCCGGGAACCGAGTTCTACTCGCTGCGGCAGTACGTCCCCGGTGACCCGTTCAAGAGCATCAACTGGAAGGCCTACGCTCGCACTGGAGAGTTGATGGTCAACGAGAAGTGTCGCGATGCGGTCACCGATGTGTTCATCCTGCTTGACAGCAGGGATGTTTCGCGTATCGGCACCGTGCTCAAGAATCCGCTCGAGATGGGTACCGTAGCCGCTGCATCGCTGGCCTCCTACTTCATCCAAAGGCGAGACTCGGTGGCGCTCGCGGTCTACGATGACAGGCTGTCATTCCTGCCAGCCGACGGTGGTGACAAACAGTACTTCAAGATCCTCAGTTCGTTGGCCGGCGTCGCACCCAAGGGCAACATGCCGTTGCAGGCTGTGACCAACGCGCTGAGTCCGCGCTTCAGCCGCGGCAGCCCCGTATTCATCATCAGTTCGCTCGAGGGTGACGGGACGGTCCCGCACGCCGTACGGGACCTCTCCGGGCGCAATCACGAGGTGATCGTGCTATCGCCTTCGAGCACCGATTACGAGCGACTCGTCAGCCGGGTCCCGAGGATGTCCTACGAGGTGATGAAACTCGAGCGGCAGAATCGGCTTACCGCGTTGGCGGGATTCGGGGCCAGGGTAATCGACTGGATGCCTGACGTCGAACTGTCCCAAGCGTTACTGCAGGTGAAACTGTCCTGAGGAGATGAAA
The DNA here is from genome assembly GCA_937897085.1 of uncultured euryarchaeote. Classification (GTDB taxonomy): domain Archaea; phylum Thermoplasmatota; class Poseidoniia; order Poseidoniales; family Thalassarchaeaceae; genus JAKUTA01. The sequence continues at coordinate 2,161 of CALCOR010000086.1, forward strand.
ATATGGCGGAGGATGTGGCACCCCAGGAGGACCTCACCGACGAGGGCGGGGTGCGCACCCTGCACCTGAAGGTGCTGCGCAAACAGTGGCAGGTTGTCGCCGTCCAGGTAATCGCCACGCTCGCACTGATCTGGCTCTACCTGCAGATGGGGGAAACTTTCGGCTCCTGCTCACCTCAGCACGTCGACGATTCCGGTAACTCACTCTGGTGCCCCGCGCTGGACCACACCCTCACGCTGCAGGGCTTCGAGAACATGATGCGCGGTGAATCGGGTGATTCTGACTGGAAGTTGCCGCTGCCCGACTTCCTCACCGGTGTCGGCAACGAGGGACCCGGGCGCTACTACGTCCCACTGCTGCTGTGCGGATTGGTCGCCGGCGGTTGGGTGTTCCTCAACTTCCAGACCCCGCACCGCCGCCGTCAGGTCTACCTCGGTGTGCTCGTGGGCCTAATCATCTTCCTCGCCGGCCGCATGCTGCTCGGCTGGTTCTGGGGGATGCTCTACCACTGGGACCTCTACTGGCCGTTCTCCGTTGAACCTGCTCGCAACCATGCCGTGACGCTCGTGTATCCGTTGACGGTCTATTCCCAGGTGTTCCTGCTCGCCATCTACTTCGTACCGGTGTGGACCGGCTTGATGGGCATCTGGGGTCTGTCGCGTCGGATGATCGGCTGGTCATTGGGCACGGTGCTAGTCTATCTGGGACTCTACGCACTGCTGTCATTCGAGAGCGTCATGGTCTACTTCGACATCGGGCTGGCCCCACTCGCATCGCAGGTCGGGAGCGCCACCGCTCTGGGTGGTCTCGTTTCACCGGACATCTGGCCGTTGCTGCTGATGGCGATGTTGATGCTCATCTATTCGGAATCCGGATTCGCCGGCATCCGTCATCTCGAGTACGCCTTCAGGCTACCTGAGTCGTGCAAGAAGGACCCCGAGTACGTCAACCAGTTCGACAGCATGCTCAACGGGCATCTGGTGCACACGGTCGGGATTTTCTTCACTGTCACTCTGTGCACGATGCTGGCACTGAAGTTCGACGACCTGCTGCTCGACTTGGTGAGTCTGTTCGGGGCGTCACAATGGAGCGGGCAGGTACAGGAGTCGCTTGAACTGCGCCTGACATATGGGAAGGTCATCTCCGGGATGCTGTTCCTCATCTTCGTCGCCGGCCTGCGCTTCGTTGTGCCGTGGCAGCGAATCACCGGATTCGCCGAGACCTACATCCCGAAACTCACCATGGGTCGCGATTGAGTTCTGCTCAACCCTTCATTCTGTTCCAAGTCCTGTGCAGGATGATCTGTAGCAGCCTAGCCGCTACGATTGCGGCGATTGGCAGGCCACAGTAGACCAACGGGAATTGGAGGGCGCGGTTCAGACCTTCCAGTTGGACGAGCGCGTCCGGTATCATCAGAACGGCGATGATCAGCAAGCCGACAGTGAACAGCCGCTCCAGCCAGATGGGATAGCCCGGCGTGGGTGATGTGTCCACACCTGGTAGCGGACTTTCTCCACCGGCGACATCGTCGGTCATGTGTCCGCCTCTCAGATGTCGAGGTCGGAGAGTTCGTCCTCGAGGGAGGTGAGTGAGTCGCGTGCTGCCGGGTCAGCAGGCGGTGGAACTCCATCGATGGTGTCCGACCGCTCGGCGGCGGCGGCATCGAGGTTGGCCAGTTCCAGCTCGAGTCTGCTGATGTCGTCGAGTTCACCTGGGTCACCCAGGACTTCAGCGGGAGCGAGGCCAGCTGTCACCCGGCTGGTGAGGTCGATGCCATCCCGGTCAGCAGGTTCGGCAATCGGCTCCCATGTCTGGCTCGTGTCACTCGCATCCACCTGTGTGGGCGTCGCCTCGACAGACTCTTCGTCATCTGCATCGCCAGGATTCATCTGGGCGATGGCGGCCTTGTTGATCTCCGGGCGTTCCAACGCGGTGAGCACATGCTCCTCGAATGGCAGCATACCACTGCTTTGGAAGGTCCACAGCGAGCCCACAGGCGTCTCACCGGTCAGGCCGCTGGTGTCGAGCCTCTGCATCAGTTGCTCCAACACCTCGACCGTGTCGTCGAGGCTGGCTGCTTCGCCCCTGTCCCGCTGGTCAGCCTCGAGGTAGATGGCGTCGAGAGTCTGGCGCAGCAGCCGGCGGACCTCGCGTGATATCTGTGGAAGCGCCTCTGGCATGTGCGATACCGCTTCGAGAGGAGCGATCTCCTCTGTGGGCAGTCCGAGGTCGAGCATCTGTCGCAGTACTTCGCGCAGTTGCATCAGCATGGTGACGGACTCCTCGTACTCATCGAGCAGGTTCTCGAGATCGAGCACGACGTGAGCGACTGTCTCTGCAAGACGGTTCTCCAGCCTGTTCTGCACTGACCATCGAGTGAGGCCGCGAACGGTCTCGGCTGTCTCAGGTGCTTGCCGCTGGAGAAGGTCCATCACCTCGGTGGACAGTAGATATCGGGGAGTCTGGGCGACCTCGTCGACTGTGTGCTGGATGACCTGCAATCCTCGTTCGACAGCGCGGTCGAGCATGGCTACGCTGTAGCCACGGCTGTGCGCCGCGGTCATCCGATCGAGCACCGGTTCGAGTTGCGCCAGACCGCTCTCATCACCGAGAAGCGCCTGTGCCAGCGGCTCGGATGCCAGGCGGGCGCGGATCTTGTCCGCCTCTGCAATGTCCACGAGCGCGAGCTCGTGTGCGTCCTGCAGATCCTGTGCCTGTTCGATGAGCGCTCCCAGTTCAGCCTCGGCGTTGCCACGTCGAGAGTCGAGATCACCGAGTTCGCGCATCAGTTGCCGTCTTTCGCTCATCAGTTCGCGCAGTTCGGTCTGCATCAGAGTGTGCTTGCGATCCATCTCGGCTGTGCGCATCCGCTCCTCCTCAAGCAGCCTGCGACAGGTGTGCATCTCGCTCTCCGTTTGGTCGAGGTCTGCACGCCTCGCCTCGCGCTGCCGCTCTAGTTCGTTGACTTGCGCCTCTGCCTTTCGGTGACGCTCCCGCTGGGCTGACACCTGCTCGTTCAGCACCCGCTGCATCCGCTCGTCGTCATCGAGATTGCGACGAACCTCGACCAGCCTCGCTTCGGCTGCCTCGAGTTCGGACTTGGCGCGCGCCTCTTCGGTCAACAGCCCTTCAAGCGCTTCGAGCAATTGCTGTCGCGAGTCCATCTCGCCGATGGCACTGGCCAGTTCCTCCGCTCGTTGTGTGACCTGGTGTTCGAGTTCGGCGACGCGACGTGCAAGTCGCTCGGCCCGTGCGCCCTGCTCCTCCGAGTTCGCTTGTTCCTCTCTGATGCGCAGTTGGGACTCGTCGAGACGGTTCGAGAGTTCTGTGCGCACATCGCGGCCATCCTCCAGCAGTTCGCGAGTGGCAGCGATATCGGTCTTCAGTTCGTCACGCTCGACGTTGGCGGTCTTCGTCCGCGAGTCTGCGCGCGCCTTCTCCTGCTCGATTCGTGTGACGTCACCTTCGAGGCGCTCGATCTGCATGCGCAGTTCGCCCAGAGCCGGTCCTAGAAGTTGCGCTCTGGTCGTCCCCGGGAGTGCCTCGACCGCATCGGCATCCTCGACCAACTTCCAGTCGGAACGTTGCGATAGCATTCCTTCCATGCCAAGTTCGAAGCCGAACAGGGCGTCGAGTCTGCCTTTCAGCAACTCAAGCCGGTTCTCGCTGCGGGTGCGGCAAGAGGCAATCTGGTCAGCGAATTCGGACAGGCTCCAATCGGCAACGGTGGATGCGCGCAGTACCAACTGCATCACCCTGTCGAGCCGGTGCAGACGCAGCGTGTTGCCAGCGTTGGTGGCACTCATCACTGCCACCCCGACGGAGTTCACACCAGTGGCGCGAATTCCTACCGGAACCCCGCTGATCAGGGTGATGGCGATTGCCTCACCCTCGACCGGAGTCGATTCGAGATAACCGGTCGTGTGCTCGTCAGCGGCGTTACGCAAGTGAGAGATGAGTTGGTCGACACCCCCTTTGCCCTCCTTGACGATGACACCCTCAGGTAGCGGATCGCCCTCTTCGACGAGATCCTCGACGGCAGTGGGAGTCCTGAGCAGGGCGGCGGCGTTGGCCAGCATGGCCGTGTGGTCGGCTTCGGAGTCGGTCCAGACGGCGATGGCGGAATCACCAGCAGGCGCAATCAGCAGGGAGCCGTCCGGTAGGGCGATCGAAGTTGACAACGGACGAGACATGTCCATCTGGGAACCGAGCGCGACCAGCGCCTCAAGATGTGACTGCACGAGTGCAGCGAACGCCTCGCTGTCCAGCGGGAGGTCACCGGCGGAGTGCACAAGCAGGCCGTCCTCGACACCCGCGGCACCGCGGCTCACTTCGGATGACGCCAGTTTCTCGATGAGCAACGAGAGATCCCGAGTTGGGATGTGCCCCTCGATTCTGGGAGTCGGCAGCAGGGTCCCCAGAGCTGTCGGGTCGCTGAATGCTTCGAGCAGGTTGCGCGCCACTGACTCGAACTGTCCCCGGGTCCACATCGTCCCCGTGGACTTCAGGCCGTCACCGGCTTCCATCTCGGCGAGCATCGCTTCAGCGGTATTACCAGCGAGGAAGCGACGCTTGCCCTTCTGCTCCTCACACAACGCACCCACTGCTGCACCGGCGCAGATCAACCGATGACCACAGGCGACGCGCGCTCTAGGTCTGGAATAGGATATGCAGCCGAAGTCGAAGGGGAACGACCCCTGGCTGACACTCAGGTCGATTCCATCCTCAACTGTCTCTCCAATTGGCATCTCGAACATTCATTCACCTCAACATATCATCAATCACGGGAGTCCGGGCACGCACTTCGTGGCGAAGTCGGCCGATGTTGGCTACCGAATCGCTGAGCACGAGCATCGAGTGGCCTCCGACGAGAGGAGCGAGCACGATGTGCCCTTGCTCACACTCCAACCACAGTTGCTCGATGCCCCCCAGTCCTGCCTCGCCGACCAGTCGTTCACTCTCCCTGAGAGCATCCGACCAGGTAGTCAGCATCTCGTCCTGCTCCATGTCCAGTGCGGTGGCCGTGACGGTCCACTGATCGTCGACCACGATTGCACCGACCACACCGGGAACCCGGCGGAAGCTTGCGAGCAATCTACGGAGCATTTGTCTCCCTTGAAGGCCATCGAGGCCGCGGGGCCCTTCAAGAGATTTGGGGAGGTCGGCCCTTCAGGGGCCGATTTGGGAATCAGTTTCAATTCGCCAACTGGAAGATCGAAAAATTGTGCGAACTGGGAGTAATTTCGGAGGCTAAGGGTCAGTTCTCGACGGTCCTCTGGGTGCTTGATTCGGGGGTGGTGAGTAAATACCATTATTCAATTGCATTTTATGAATGTCAATTGAAACCTTGTAGTGTGCTCCTTCTCTAGTTCCCTTCAAGTCTGCCTCGCCTCTGGCCACTTCTATGAGCGGACTGGAGATTGAGGCTTGTACCCGTTGTGACAAGCCTGCGGTGGTGCACCAACACTACAGCGGCATCCATCTGTGCGCCGTCCATCTGCGCGCCTCGATTCGCAAGCGGGTTTCGAAGGCCCTTAGGGAGCAGGTCAAGCTGCCTAAGGACGCCATCAGGGAGACCGGCGAGCCGAAGCGCATCCTCGTTGGCATCTCCGGGGGAAAGGACTCCAGCGTCCTGCTCGAGATGATGGTCGAGTTGCTTGGCCAGCGGCGTGATGTCGAGATCATCGCGGGCTGCGTCGACGAGGGCATCGATGGCTACCGTGCCCCCTCTCTCGAATGCGCCGAGCGGCTGGCGGAGCGGTTCGGGGTCAGGCTGGAGCACATCAGTTACCCAGAACTCGGTTTCGAACGCATGGACGAGGTTGTCGTACGCATGCCGACCATGGAGAAGAACATCCCCGAGGCGAAGGGGATGAAGCCGTGTTCTTACTGCGGTGTGTTCCGTCGTCAGGGACTGAACGCGCTCGCTGAGCGGGTCGGTGCCGATTGGATGGCGCTCGGTCACAACCTCGACGACATGGCGCAATCCATTCTGATGAATTTGCAGAATGGCGACGTGGAGCGCACCATCAGGCTGGCTCCACATACTTGGGATCCGATAGAAGGACTTGTGCCGAGAATCGTGCCACTGCGTTGGATTCCAGAGCAGGAGATCCACGCACACGCCCTCGAAGCGGGGCTCGAATTCCATCACGGGGACTGCCCATACGCGCCCGGTGCGTTCCGTCAGCGAAGCCGAGCCCTGGTCGCTACCATGGAGTCAGAGACACCCGGCGCGCGGCACGGACTTCTGCACTCAATGGAGAGGATTCGCGAATTGCACATCGCGGCGAATGACGGCGAGACGCTATCGGAATCATGGGCGGAGGATGGAATGCGACGATGCGAGCGGTGCGGCGAGGTGAGCAGCAGAGAGATCTGCCAGGCGTGCACCATGCGTGACTGGATCTCGAGCAGTTCAGGTTGAGCCCGCGCGGGAGTGACAGGCTCGTTCCTGCGGTCATTCTTCGGAATCGATGGCCTCTCGGTAGTTGGCCAGTTGTTCAGCCAGATCGTCATCCTTGAGCAGACTATGCCAGCGCTTGCGCAGCGTCTTCATCTTGACACCCGTGATCGGGAGCATGGTGAACAGGCCACTGCGACGGGACACCAGCATCAGCAGCATCCATTCATGGTCGGTTCCCTCGAGGTACATCGCTATCTGCGGGAGATAGTTTGCGTGCCATTTGAATTGGAAGATCTGTCTTTGCTTCTTGTTGCCTTCATGCGGCAGGAAGGTCACCGTCTTCGTCTCCACCGGGATGTCACGGAACATCAGGTCCGGCGTCCCTCCGATTGTGATCCCCAGATCTTCGGCATGGAATGCAACTCGCTCACCGGGACTCCAGTCCCCGTTTACCGAGCCGTCCAGTGATTGCGAGAGGAAGGCGTCGAAAACATGACCGATCTCCACATTTCCGTATGGAAGGTCTGTGACCGGCACCATATCTGTTCCACGCCACTCTTCGATGTTGCTGAACACACGGACGAATTTGTCGTCCGTCTTCAGGTCGGAGACGCGCACGCGGTCTGTCTGCTCATTGTAGAGTTCGAACCTCGGAGGCACCTCCTTCGCAACCTCCCTGAGGATATTCTCGAGTGTCTCGCCTGCCTCGGTGGCTATACCAAGCGCCTGTTCGCTCTTCTCGACCCCTGGTTGCTTCAGCAGCGTCGATTCCTCGGGACTCATGAACGTCCACTCATTCTGCTCCATGAATTCGGAGAACTCCTTGCTGCCTTCCTTGCTCACCGGTGCCAGTTGGCGCATGCTGCGCCCGCAGTGGGAAGGCGTGGTGTCGCTGAACATCTCCTGGTCGCATTGACGGCAGCGCCACTCGAACGGGGGCTTGAGTTGCGCCGCCTTGGGCTTCGCCCTGGGCTTCTGCTCCGATTTCGTCTGCTTCTTCGGGCGCGGTTTTGGTGGTGCCAGTTCGGTTCCCGGCACGACGAGCAGCAGTGGTTGCTGCTTTTCTGCGATCAGCACCGACAGCCCAGGAATCGGAGTCTTCGTTTTCTTGGACAGCCAGACGAGTCCACCGTGAGTGCGGATGTCCTCCGGAGCCTTGCCGTCACAGACGAGCCAGAGCCGTTCCAGTTCGGTATCATCTTCAGGAGCTGGCTCGGCGGCGGTCACCAACTTGACCTTGTCCGAGCGTTGCTCCGCGTACCAGGCCTTCCATTCGGCTAACGTGTGTGTTCCTGTCTGTTCCTCTTCCATTGGGGGGGTCATCATCCTGGATCGAACACCCGAGGGTGTTCCAATCAACCATCGTAGCCTGACGACCCTATTTCAACGTCGCCACCGTCACGAAATGCATCATTCGGCAGTTGGCTGGGGTGCTCAGAGGAGGTTCTCGACGAGCCCCTCGATGTCTTGGGTGTGCCCACAGTAGTGGCAGCGTAGTTCGAGCGGTTCTGCGGCGAGCACCTTGAGCCGGTGCGGCAGTGGTTCGCGGTCACCGTGCGAGATGCAGTTGGAGAAGGTGCATCTGGCGACGTTGACCATCTCTTCTCCCAGTTCGACGACCCGTTTCTCGGCGACGGTGAAGTTGCGGATGATCGAGACCGTGGCAGCGGGTGCGATCAGCGCCAGACGATCCAGTTCGTCCTGAGTCAGTTCGCGGTCCTCGACCTTGATGATGTCCTTGCTGCTGTACTTCGAGGAGGGGACGTTCATCACCAGGCTGACGGGGTTGGACTGCGAACCTGTGATGCGCAGCATGCGCAGGACCCGGAGCGCTTGGCCGCCGGGGACGTGGTCGATGACCGTGCCGTTGCAGATGGCGGTG
>CALCOR010000087.1 GCA_937897085.1 uncultured euryarchaeote
CGCGAGGCGCTCACGAGCGGCGCGCTCATCCCCCCGAAGTCGGATGCTCAGCTCGCCGCCCTCGCCCGCCTCGAGTCCACTCTGGCCCTCATCGAAGGCTGGGTCGACGTCGTGACCGCGCACGCGACGACCCGCATCCCCCGCGCCGATGCGGTCGCTGAGACCGCGGAAGATGGTTTGGAGCGAAAGGTGACGGTCGAGGTCGTTCACAAGCACGACAGCAGCAGCGTGACGACCTGGACGATCATCATGCTCGTGGTGCTCGGTCTGTCTGGAGGTGCTTGGATGGTGTTCAGCGGCGGAGATGATGGTGGCAGCATTCTCGGATTCGGTGGCGGCGGAAACTGCGACGACGGAATCGACAACGATAGCGATGGGCGCATCGATCAGGCCGATGGTGACTGTTACGACGAGGTCAGCCCGGAGTGGTCTGGATACAAGGAATCACACAGCGAAGATGGTCGCAATGACCCGCCTGGTGGTCAATCCTGAGACATTTCGCTGTTCACGAAGTGCCAAAAAGGGGACGGACAGGGGAGAGTCGAGGTGATGACTTGGAGGCGCCCACAGAGCCTGTTCCGTGCAAGGAAGGCGACCACGGCAAGTTCGAGGTGAGCGTGCGTGACGGCTTGGCGCGTATCGGCCGCCTGCATACCGACTCCCACATCCTCGAGACACCGACCCTGCTTCCGGTCGTCAACCCGAACATTCTCACTGTCACGCCGCGCGAGATGTGGGATGACTTCGACATCAAGGGGCTGATCACCAATTCCTACGTCATCTGGAAACACGAGAAACTCAAACAACACGCCCTTGAGAAGGGTGTGCACGACCTGCTCGACTATCCTGGATTCGTGATGACCGACTCCGGCACCTTCCAGCAGGATGCATACGGCGATGTCGAAGTAGGCCCGGACGAGATAGTCGCATTCCAGCGGGATATCGGGGTCGATGTGGCGACCATGCTCGACGTGTTCGGGAGGCCGGATGATTCGCGGGAGCGTTCGGAACACTCAGTGATAGAGACTGTCGCCCGCGCACCCGGTGCTCTCGCCGCCGCCGGAGACACGCTGTTGAACGGCCCCATCCAAGGCGGTCTGGAACTAGACCTGCGCGAGTGGTCAGCGCAGTTGATGGGCGAGCATCCGTTCGCCATCCATCCGATTGGCGGCATCGTCCCGCTGATGGAGAAACGCCGTTACCGAGAGTTGCTGGAAGTGATTCTTGCCTGTCGCGGTGAGATTCCCATCGAACGTCCGGTTCACCTGTTCGGATGCGGCCATCCGATGCTGTTCCCCGTGGCGGTCGCGCTCGGTGTCGACCTGTTCGACTCCGCCGCCTACGCCCTGTTCGCCCGCAATGGGCGCATCCTCACACCGACGAGAACTGTCAGGCTGGAAGGCCTCACCGAATGGCCGTTCCCTTCGTACCATCTCCACGACGTCACTCCTGCTCAAGTTAGGGAGATGGACCTCAATGACCAGACGCGGCTGTTGGCGAAGCACAATCTGGAGGTCACCATGAATGAACTGTCACGCTGTCGTGAGGCTGTCCGGGAGGGGACGATCTGGCATCTGGTAGAGGAACGAGCTGCCGCTGACCCCTCACTACAGGAGGCGGTTGAATGGCTGTTCGATGAAGGGATCCATCAGGCGCAAGGGAGCCTGATCGGATCCTCTGCCCCGATTCGAACTGGAGGTGTTGATTGGACTGAGTGGCTGACCAGGCATCCGTGGGCGATCTCAGGCCAGATGATTGCCGAGCGATGGGAAGTACCAACCAAGAATCTCAACGGTGAGGACATGAGCCCGAACGACTGGAAGGTCGTGCTCATCTATGGCAGACCGCCACCTTGGCGGGATTCGATCGGTTCGCTGGTCAAGGAACTGCTCAAACGCTGGCCGAACGTACTTCCGCTGGTCCATACACCATTGGGTATCATTCCGTATGCGCTCGAGGACCTGAACCCGTTCGCGCATGTGGAAGGACCGAAATCAATCTGGATACTGGATGTGGAGCAGGACGCCGATGAGTTGGTACCGTGGCTCAGAACTCTGACCGAGTCAGATTCTGAGGGATTCCATCCGCTGATTGTGGATGTACGTCGGCCGCAAACTGAGGTTCTGGAGGAACTCGCTGCAGAACTGGCGCCGTCTGTACGCGTCGCCGATACGTCCATCGATCATGAATCACCGAGCGGCGAGTTGATTCGCGACCATCTCGACTGGTGCGCGACGCGCGCCAAACTGATGACACAGTGCAATATCGAGGCGCAGGTTGCGGATGATGTTCTGGACGGCTGCTCCTTCGTCAGGAATCGCCGCGGCCGGGTGAAGAACATCTGTGCCTCCGATGGCGAACACATCCTCTCCTCACGGCTGTCGGATGGAGGACTGAGCCTCACTCTCGAAGGAGCTCGCAGACTGCATGCGCGGAACCGCACGTCCAGTATCACCCTGCGCGTGTTCGGTGAGTCGGAAGATGGCGCTGAAGAGAACACGGAAGTCGTGATTGAACATGGGCTGCCCACTGTCGTGGTTGAGGAGGGTGCCGAGGAGTTCGTCCGCAAGGGCCGTAGCGTGATGCATTTCTCTGTGGTGAAGAGCACCGGTGTGATGCTACCTGGTCTCCCATGCGTGATCACCGACGAATCAGGGGAATTCCTGGCTCATGGGATTGCAAAATGCACGGATTGGGAGGCTGCAGCGTTTCAGAAAGGCGTCGCCGTCAAGGTCAAGGAAGGCGCCCGGATTGACGCTTCAGCAGCATTCACGACTGCGAGCCAGCCGGGGGATGATTGAAGTCTGTCCCGTGGAGTCACGCCTCCAGCCCGTAGGGCCGGAGGCGTACGCGTGGGCGATGAAATCATCATCGAGACGGACAAGTTGTCCAAGAACTACGGTCCGCACGTCGCTCTGGATGAAATCAGCATCAACATCAAGTCGGGTGCTACCGGGCTACTTGGTCCGAATGGGGCCGGAAAGAGCAC
>CALCOR010000088.1 GCA_937897085.1 uncultured euryarchaeote
CCCATGTCCTGTTCCGCTACGCCGGCAGTGGTTCCAATTCCACCATCACCACCGCTGCCAACGGATCAGCGCACGTCGTGTTCAACACCGGTCATGCTCTCGATCCATCTCTCTCTCCAGATGACACCGCCAGCCATGGGGTGTCCGCCTGGGTTGTGGAAGAAGACGGAGGCGTGAACTGGACATGGGTGACTGGCGGCGGTTCCACGATGGTTCTCGATGACGGCCTTCTCACGCTCGACTACCAGCCGCGGGCGGCCGGGGTTTCTGTAGAGCGAACGCGCGATGGCGAGATGGTCGTCCTGAATCCAGTGTTCGGATTCCATGCGATTCCTGGAGACTTGCTGGAGTTCACTGTCCCGGTCTACAACCGCGGCATCAACGGTGGACCTGCCACCGAGTTGGAGGTCACCGCTCCCGATGGGTCGACCAGCCGGGCGGCCGTCTCCGCGCTCGGACCGATGCAGGAGGAACTGGTAGACATGAGTTGGACCGTTCCGGGCGGACAGGCTGTCGGGGACGTGGCCATCACGTTCACCGTCGACCCCGATGGACTCGTCACCGCGGATGCAGACCCCTCGAACAATGTCGGCACCTTCTCGATGTTCATTGGCAGGTTGCCGATCGCGGCAATCAACCAACCGGCGCCGGTGTTCACGCAGGTGGCGATGCTCCTCGACGCCACTCCGTCCAACGATCCTGACGGTGGGTCGGTCAGCTGTACCTTCACCATCGATTCGTATGACAATGCCATCGGCGAGGGCATCTTCCCCGAGGACGATTGCCAGATGGAACACACGTGGGACCAGAACGGTGTCTACGGAATCCACGTGGCCATCATCGACGAGGAGCGCGACACCGATTCTGTGAGTTTCTCGGTGGAGGTGCTCAACCGCCTGCCGTGGGTGAACATCACCTCGCCGAGTCTGTCTAATCCGGCGGAGAGCAACATCACATTCGATGCCTATGACCACGGCGATCTGGACACCGAGGACGAGGATTCTCCAGCCAGGTTCCTCTGGGACAGGCAGTGCGAGGAAGGACGGGTGGCGATCGTCTGCACAGTGACACCGATGATTGAGGGCATCTACACCATCTCGTTGACAGCAGAGGATGACGACGGTGCCATGGTGAGCGCATCG
>CALCOR010000089.1 GCA_937897085.1 uncultured euryarchaeote
ATGGCCAGCCAGATCGCCACCAGTGACAGAGTCGCCATCGTCCAGAGCACCAGTGGACCACCACTGAGCAGCGCCAACGTGCGCGTGAATTCCGGATTCCATGGGTCGGGGATGACCAAGGACACACCCCCTCCCCAGTCAGCGCTCTGCCACACCAGAGCAGCGAGCAGCATCGGTGTTACCAACAAGGCGAGCAAGGCCCAGACCCACGTGAGCAGCGCGAGTCCGTGGACGTCAGCACGGCCTAACGAGTCCTTTCGGCTTTCATTTCCAGAACCCATCTTCACTCCCCGGTCCCGACTCTCGTCCCATTGCACAGGTGTCATTTATATCAAGGGCGAGCAGGTCGAAGCACTGGAGAGGGCACGATGTCCGGCGATGACGAAGGCACCATCACCGATGAGGTGAGGCTTGCACAACTTGAGGAGAGCCTCACGCAGGAGACTCAGAGGCTGGAGAGACTCTACGATGCATACGAGTTGCAGGAGAAGGAAATCGTCCAGCTCAAGGCCGAGATCGAGGTCCTTGAAAAGATGCAGATTGACAAGGAGATCGAGCGCGAGGGAATGGAGCAGCTTCTCGGTGAGAAGGACCACCGCATTCGTGATCTGGAACTAAATCTCGCCAAACGCTCGAAGCAGGTCGAGCATCTCGAGCCGGAACTGGAGACGATGGAAGAGAAGTTCTCCCGTGAGAAGGATCGGCTCGGCAAGGTGTTCGACATCGCTGAGGAGTTGGACAACGACCTGCGTCTTGCGGTCGCCGAGTTGAAGGCGCGGGACGACTGGTACGTCGGCCACATGCAGATATTCGAGGATTTGAACAAGGCGATTAAGACCCGTTATGAGATGATCGAAGCGGCGGTTGAGGCCGAGCGCAAGAGCCAGCACATGCAGCGCGCCATCAACGAGCGCCTCGCTGAGGCCATGGACGCCCGCGCTGATGAGGCCGCCGAGGCCGCCGCAGAGGATGAAGCGGCTGCTGAGGTGGAAGCGGCGGTCGAAGTTCCCGAAGAAGACTCGGAAGAGTGACGGGGGTGATCCACTTGTCCGACGAGGATGCTGCAGTTGCAGCCGCTGATGAGGATGGTGATGACATCGATTCAGCGGTCGCTGAGGTGGAGTCAGAACCCAATCCCGAGCCGCGACCTGCCGGATTCACCCGCGGGCGCAAGATTCTCCTGTGTGTCGGAGTCGCCCTCATCGTCCTGCCGTTGGCCGCCTATCTCGGGGTCGGTTGGCAGATTTACTCGACCTTGGCGTACGCCAATCCTGGCTACAATGACCAAGAGGGCAACCTGCCCGACGGATTCAATGTCACCTGGGACAAATATCCTGACTTCGACACCTCTCGTTACGAGGTTCAGCAATACGAGAACGTCACCATCCCGAGCCGCACCGAAGGAATCGACCTCGACTGCTGGTGGATTCCCGCTGACGAGTCGGTGACTCAGCCTGCTCCGACCGTGGTCCAGGTTCATGGCCTCAGGGCATCGAAGGCAGGCTACGCCATGCTCATCGTCGCCGGAATGTTGCATGACAACGGGTTCAACGTCCTGTTGGTCGACCTGCGTGACCACGGTCACAGCACGGTCGAGGATGGCAGGGTGAGCATCGGCACGAAGGAGTACATCGACGTGATGTCTGCGGTCGACTGGCTCATCGATGAGCAGGACATCCCCGAGGAGATGATCGGGTTGTGGGGCAATTCGATGGGAGCGGGAACCGCAGCCATAACCTTCGGACAGGACGAGCGTCTGCAAGCGGTGGTGCTCGACTCAGGATACCTCGATCTCGGTGTCATCGTCCGCGAGGAACTCGTACGCGAGGGTTACCCTGCCTTCCTGGCACCAGCCTGCATCTGGGCGGCGTTCCTGTTCGGTGGTGAGAGTCTGCTGGAACCATCTCCGCGCAGCGCCTTCGAGAACGCTGGAAACCGCTCCATCCTAGTGATCCACGGCCTTGACGACGACCGGGTCCTCTCGCATCACTCAGAGGACATGCTCGACCTCGCCGAGGAGTTGGATGTCAACGCCACCGGCTGGCTGGTCGAGGGAGTTGGACACGTCGAGGTGAAGCTCTCTCATCCCGACGAATACGAGCGACGGCTCTCCGAGTTCTATCTCGCTGCGCTCACCTGAAGGGTCACTCGGAGCGACGTGGCGAAACATCGCGCCGGTCGTCAGGTTCATACAGAGAATCGCTGGCAGCGAGTCGAGGAGATACGATGACTTCCTGCGGGTCCGGCTGCTCGACCGCGTTCCCTAACCCGGACCGCACGGTCAAGGTGCATCATCTGGTGAAGGCACCGGAGAACACGGCGTCATCGGTGAGTTTTCGGGAATCGTGGGATGCGGATGAGCCGGCGACGGTGTATGTCACGCCTGAGCGGTTGCCCAATGGGGAGGAATGCACGGCAGCGACGGTGATCTTCCGCACGAAGGGATGTGTCTGGTGGTGGAAGTCAGGCTGCACCTTCTGCGGATATTTCAACGACGTGCGCGACGATGTGACCAGCGCTAACCTGCACGCCCAATGGGAGTATGCGAAGCAGAAACTCAACGATTTCGAGGACTGTTCGATGGTGAAGATCTACACTTCCGGGACCTTCTTCGAGGACCGTGAGAATCCACCTGACTGGCAGGAGACCATCCTCACTGAGACCCACGAGATGGGACTGCATCTAATCGTCGAAGCCCGCGCTGAGATGTGCAAGTCCGAGAAGATGGCCTGGGTCGCAGAGCGACATCCGGGCTGCACTGTCGCTATCGGCCTGGAGGCATACGATGACGAGGTGCTCAAATTCCACTGCAACAAAGGTTTCTCCACACGTCAATGGGAGCGGGCTGTCACCATCCTGCGCGACAACGACCTGCGCGTCAAGACGTACCTGCTGTTCAAACCGCCATTCATGTCCGAAGGTGATGCGCTCGAACACTGCGTTCGTTGGGTTCGGGATTCGGCTGAAGCGAGCGATGAGTTGTCCATCAATCCGATGAACATCCAGAGGAGAACCATCGTCGACCGCATGTTCCGGCACCGCGAATACCGGCCTCCGTGGCTCTGGTCGCTGGTCGAGCTGATTCGCCGAGTTCATCCCGTGATCCAGCCGAACGGGACGGAAGCAGTGACACGCCTTCTCGTGCATCCTACGGCAGCGGGCAAGATTCGTGGTGCGCACAATTGTGGAAAGTGCGACAAGCATGTGGCAGCTGCCATCGAGCGCTACTCGGTCTCTGGTGACCTGACCGAGTTCTCCGGCCTCGCTTGCGAATGCCAGTCTCGCTGGCGCGCTGAGATTGAATTGGACCTGGCCTTGCCGATTCCGTTAGGCTGTGGACTCGACCGGAGAGGCGATGTCGTGGCGGCGCTGCTCTCACCCTGAGATGGCTGCCTCGATGCGCCCAACGCTTAAGGACGGCTCATCATTCGCCGAGATTGCCATAGGCAATCTCTGAGGGATGCTTCCGATGACCGTTCTGCCCGAGGTTACTCAAGGGGGAGATGAACCCGCCTCCTCACGAGTCATACTGACGCTCGCAGGCGTCGCCGCGCTCGCTTTCATGGTCATGTTCAGCGTGCTCTATCCTGAGCAGCAGTTCCCTGGTTTGGGTGATATCCTGCCCCTGTTCAGCGAACTCGGCGGGAGCCTGATCTGGTTCTTCATACTCGGAGTTCTCCTAGGCGTAGGGATGCTGTTCGCCACGCTGCTAGGTGAGCTTGTGGCTGATGATTGAGGTGGATGTATGAATGGAATCGCGCTCACGCTGCTCTCCTTCTACGGCTGGCTGCTGCTGGTGCGCTTCCTCGCCATACGCGGTCTCGGCCCGTTCTCCTCCTTCACCCGCGACATGTCCAAGTTCATGCTAGGAAAGGCTCTCGGGCCAGCCAACGAACTGTTCCAGAACCGCCCCGGATCCGCTGGGCGTACCTGGCTGCTGCACGGGGTGATGTGGTTCATCATCGCCAGCACGCTGACCTTCACCACACTGTGGAGGACGCACGAGCCGGACGCGCTCGCATCTCTGGGTTCCATCGGCTATGCACCCACTGACGCTCACTCCATCGCCGCGATGCATCTCGCCTCCGTGTTCGGAGCCCTATCGATGACACTCATCGGTGCTGGGCTGCTCGTGCAGTCGAGGCTCTCGGGCTCACTGGCGAGCGAGTCGAACGGCGCGCTGATGGCATGGGCATGGTCGGTGACCACCTTCGTCGGATTGATAATCGCGCACACGTCTCTCATCGGAGAGGTCGCTTGGTTCGAGTTGCCACCGATCTACTACCTCGTATTCTCCTTGATCGCCCTACCGCTGTTCATCAACCACCTGCTCACTGTCACGGAGGACGAAGTCCCGCCAGTCGTCCCCCAATGGTTCCTCGTGCTCGGCATAGCCTCGTTGGTCTGGACAGGACCGGCGGGGCTTATGCTGCTCCAAGGGGAGAACCAGTTGCTCGCCTGGTGGATGCTGAAGGTGGTGTTCGGCTGCTGGCTGCTGGCGACCGCTCTTGGCATCGCCCACCACGTCGTGCCAGCCGCGCTGGGCCGGCCGCTTTGGAGTCGCAGCCTGTCCACGGTCGCGCTC
>CALCOR010000090.1 GCA_937897085.1 uncultured euryarchaeote
CAGTCCTCTGGCTTCTCTGACTCTTCCACCTTGGGCTGCTTCGCCAGCCACTCCTCGTCCTTCTGCTTGCGGTAGGTGAATGCCCGGTGTAGCCCGAACGCGCCCACCAGACATACGATGATGGTGATCGCCAGCCCGCTGAACGTGTTCCAGATGATGCTGGCGACGATCTCGAGACGTTGCCATGCCGAATCCTCCTCGACGTTCTCAGGACGGTACTGCTCTGCGAGGAACTCGGACTGAGTCTCGTTGATGAACACGATGTCCGGTGCGAGCACGCTCTGCATCTCGACGCGCATGTTGGCGGTTCCGTTCGCCTCCATGTCGGTTGGGAGCAGCATCCACGCGCGGAAGGTGAAGTCGACTCCAGGTTGCACATTCTGCACCTCGAAGTAACGGGGTGCGCTTTCGCTAGAGCCGTACGTGGCGCCCGGCGGTGGAATCAATCCGTACACCGAGTTCACATCGACATGCATGCTGACCTGCAGCCCGTCGTCACCATTCCCCAGGTTGCGCAGCGTGAAGGCCACAGAGACGTTGTCACGTGAGTCGGTGGATGCCTCGACGGCATTGAGGTCCCAGTCAACATAGGCCCCCACGCGCATCTCGACCTGTTGTGATTCAAGTTCCGCCCCGTCCTGAAGCCGGAGAGTTACAGTGGCTGTTCCATGGCTGAAAGCTGCGACCATGCCGTCAACCTGCAGAGTGAGGATGACGCTGTCCTGACGTTCACCCTCCTGCAGCACCAGTACGCTGCGTGACAGATAGGTGCGCAGCCATGGATTGCTTTCCACGACGATTTCGAACGAGTCGGCGAAGTTACCGGTGTTGGTCACCGAGATTTCGGCGGTGCACGTGCGGTCGGGCAGCACGTCTTCCCAGCAATCCGTATCCATCTCGAGCGTTCCTCCTCTGCGCAACTCGATGTCGACGTTGAAATCCAACATCTTGCTGTCCAACGGTGCACCACCACTCCAACCGATTACCCCGATGTGTATGCCACCACTGGTCTGTGCGGGCGCCTGCACCTCGATCTGCACCGTGCCACTCTCGTTAGGTTGGAGTCCGTTTCCACCTCCGCCGTTCAAGCGATACACCTCGAACACACCCACCATCCAGCCGTCATGCTGGAACGAGAGTTCGGGTGAGAATCCTAGAAGCACCTCTCCGTCAGCATCGAGCGGAACCACCCGCGCAGCCAATCCCATCGGGGCATTCCCAATGTTACGCATCGTCACCGGATGACGCAACTTCTCCCCCGGGTCGAGGTTCAATCGAGCGTATTCGCTGTCGATGGCGAGCCCGTGGACAGCGTCGAGTTCGAGTGTGAATGAGTAATTCACGGACACCCCATCAATCGAGGATGCCGCACTCAAAGTGAATGCATGGCGAACGCCAGCAAGAGGAGAGCCGTTGATGATCATCGGGACATGGATGTCGAAGTGAGGCCACTCCAAGGCACCGGGGGACATGGTGATGTTGAGCGGCGTCGTGCAGGGGAGTTGCGACGAGTTCCACAGTGCGTTCCAAGCACCGGTCCAAGTGAGCATGAATGACACATCATCGCTGATGTTGGCGTTGTTGGTGATGTTGAACTGCAGGCTGATCATTCGCCCCGGCTCGACGAACACATTCAGGCCGCTGGAAGGACCCCAGCTGAGGTTGGAACCGCCGCCATGGGAACTGGGCATCATATCTGGTGCAGCAGACAGGTCGGGGCCGCTTTCCTGCACCACGGGAGTGGCGGAGAGAATCAGTGACACCAGCAGCAGAGCGACCAGCCCACAGCACCGGTTGAGCATGCCCTCGCCATACCCCACGATTCTTGAACCGTGCCCCTCGCATGCTCGCGTCCTGCATCGCTTCAAGCGCAGATTCTAAGGGTGCAGGCTCCTGTAGACGGCCATGCCGCCGTTCTGGCCGTTCAAGCGCAGCAAGTCTGGCGAGGACGAGGGACCCGGGACTGTCGAATATGATCGTGATGAGGATACCGCCGAGACACTCGCCGACCGCAGCCATGTCGAGGATGAAGGATATCAGGCGGCGATGAACCTCCTCGAGAATCCACATCTGGGTGCTCCCGCTCAAGGTGAGGTCGTGTCTCAGACCATCGTGGAGGCCGAGGAGACCTTCGTCGAGCAGGTTGGCAGTGAGCGGGACCCCGCTCGCTACTCTCAGAGCGGTGACAGTTACTGGTACTATCAGAACGAGGATGGCACCTACGAACCGGAACCCCATGTCAAGAACGCTGACGGTTCCTTCGCACCTTATTCAGGATGATTGCTGAGCAACTCATCACACCGGGTCAGGGATGAGCCGGCCGAGCATACCAACGTCGAACTCCCCCGCCTGAATGGGTACTCGAAGTTCGAACTCGTCGGCCAGTGCCGGATCCACCTCTCCGATGCAGCCGACCCACTCATCTGCGATGTACACCTTAGCGCCGCGTCCGTGAAGATAC
>CALCOR010000091.1 GCA_937897085.1 uncultured euryarchaeote
CATCGATACCCAACTTTCGACTCTGAGCGACTGGTACGCGCTCTCACCGGGTGACCTCGTGTTCACAGGCACCCCAGAGGGTGTGGGAGGGATGGTGGTGGGTGATGTCGTCGAGGCGGCCCTGCATACCGCCGATGGCCGACTGGTCAGCATGTTGCAATCGCGCATCAGTTAATCAGATGCCGGAAATTTCTCTCTCTATGAATTCACGATCAGGGGCCAGCGGGTTTCCATCGAGTGGCGACTGTCCGCAGATCAGGTCAATCAGAAGGCGACTACAGGCGGGACTGCCCATCACACCATGACCGGAGTATCCGCAGTTGAGCCACAAGCCATCGATGTCTGTCGGACCGATCAGGGGGCGATGGTCGGGAGTCATCGTGTACTGGCCGGCGACGATGTCCCATTCGAGGCTGCCATCGGTCCACGCACGTTCCCAGAACGGTGTCACGCGGCAGATGCTAACTGGGCTGTCAGGGTCGATTAACCTCCTGTGCAGCCCGTGGTCGATTGGTACCGGGTCAGCCGCCGGGCTTGCCGGCTCATCGGCATCGGTGTGCAGCAGGAACGCGCCATCCAGGGCCGGCCTCCAGTGGGCGCCGGTCTCCTCGTCGATTACCATCGGCGAGTCCTGGGGGACGAACGGCGCGTTCGCGAAGATCAACTTCTGCCGTCTGACCGTGTAGAGCGGCAGTTCCAGCCCTGCGGTCGCCGCCACCGTTCCCGTGAACGGCCCCGCGGCGATGACCACCTGCTCGCAGGCGATTTCGCCCTTGTTCGTGCGCACGCCGCGCACGCAACCAGAATCGACGATCACCTCGCTCACCTCACATCCGGCGACGAAGGGAGATCGAGAGACTGAGAGCATCCCCAGCGCCAGCGCGCGCGGGTCAAGGGACCCATCTCCTTGACGAAAGCGCGCCTGTAGAACGCGCTCGCCGACCCACGGGAACCGCGACCGGGTCTCGTCGCCAGTGAGCAACTCGACGTCGGTGAGTCCCCAGCCATGTTGCATCTCCACCAGCCCCTGCTGCCTCGGCATGCCCGCCTCGTCCATCGTGCACCAGAGGTATCCCTGTTGCCTGACTCCGATGTCGTGGCCGTGAGTGCTGTTGAACCCGAGGAACAGCTCGACCGATTCCGAGACCAGTTCCAACTCCTCGCGATTGTCGAACTGCAGTCGAAATCCGCCGGTGGCACGCGGCGTCGTCAACGTCGCAGGAAGGGGACGTCGCTCTAGCAGGATGCAATCGAGTCCAGCTAGCGCGGCGTGGAATGCGGTCGCTGCGCCGACCACGCCAGCGCCGATTATCACCAGATCAGCCGAGCGCGGCGGCCCAGCCAGTTCGCGTAAGTCCACACTCGCCCCTCGATGGTTCAGGGAGGGACCGATTCGTGAAGGTTGAGGGTCTGGCGTGCCTTGTCGACGTCATCCACGCTGAATACGAGTTCCGCATCGCCGCGATGCTTGCTCAGGATGTAGATCGAGTTGATGTTCACACCCGCATCGGCGAGCCTGCGCGAGAACTTGGCCAGCGAGCCGGCCTCGTCGGGCATCACCATGCTCAGCAGCGGGGAGGCGATGTACTCGATTCCGAGTTCGTCGAGCACCGCTCTGGTCTGCGGCACATGCTCGGTCACCAGGGCCACGTTGGGAGCCACCCGGCCGATTGCACAGATTGTCAGGATGTTGATGTTCGCCATCGACAGAGCCTCGGTCACCCTCGCCAACTGTCCCGGTTCATCGGGGAGTTCCATGCTGAATTCCATCATCTTCGCTCACCAAGCAACAAAACCTCGGCGGAGCCCGCGATATTTAACCACAGATGTAGGGAATCATCTCCCATCGCGGCCTTGAAATAAGGGCAGCCGGTCGGCGGGCCGCATGGCTCGGTGGCACGGTATCTCGCGACGCAAGTCCAGCGGAGGTCGGCTGAAGCGTCCGAGCCGCTATCGCGGCAAGCGTCGCACCGAGATTGCCTCCGAGAAACAGCACTCGCTGATTGGGAAGCCCAACCGCAAGGTGTACCGCAAGCGCTCAGGGCTGCAGACGGTGCGCATCCTCGCAGACGAGGTCATCAATGTCAACGACCCGAGCACGGGCGAGACCAAGCGGGCGACGCTGGAGAGCGTGGTCGAGAATCCCGCCGATGCCAACTACGTTCGCCGCAACATCATGACCAAGGGAGCCGTGGTACAGACCGACCTCGGCAGCGTGCGCATCACCAGCAGGCCGGGCAGCGCCGGCGTGCTCAACGGCGTCCTGCTCGACGAGTGATTCCTGTAAGGTGCAAGCCCTGATAGGGGCCCACCACTCCGTCACGCTCCGAGGGCTGCCGATGACCGAGCACAATCCTGACCGCATGGTCCTCTGGCCTGGCTACTTCAACGCCAAGGTGTCTCGCCGCTCCGGCCGGCGCGTTCCCAAGGAAGCGGCGGTGGTGGACCCGACCCTCGATGGGTTGGCGTGGGCAGCAAGGCAGGCCGGTCTCTCCAAGCTGAAGCGGGAGGTGGACATATCCCACCCCAAGCGCCCCAGCGCGAAGGAGGGAAGGTTGTGGATTTCTAGTCGCGACGCGACCGCATCCATGAATCTCGAATCGAAGGAGCAGATCATGCAGAGCATCGGGCGAACGTGGCGCGCGAGCCAGAGGGAGCAGAAGGATGCCGAGAAGGCAGCGAAGTCCGCCGGACCGAAGGCAGGTGACAAGCGCGCCCGTGCGCAGCGCAAGCGGGTGAAGGCGAAGGGCTCGAAAGGCAAGAAGAAGCGCCAGAAGTGGAAGATCTGACCGGGTTCCTATCTCTCAGGTGTCCATGATGCGGTCTCCGGCATCTCCCAATCCGGGAACGATGTAGCCCATCTCGTTGAGGTGGTCGTCGAGCGAGGCGAGCCAGATGTCGACGTCTGGATGCGCCTCTTCCATCGCTTCCACGCCTTCGGGCGCGGCGATCAGTCCGATGAAGCGGATGCGCTCGATGCCCGTCTCCTTGAGGCGAGAGACGGCGGCGATGGCCGAGCCCCCGGTGGCGAGCATCGGGTCGAGCACCAGTGCCAGGTCGACATTGGGCGGCTCGGGGAGTTTGTCGTAGTAGTAGACTGGCTCGAGCGTGTCTTCGTCGCGGAACAGCCCGATGTGCAGCACTCGTGAGGTTGGGATGAGGTTCTGCGCCGCCTCGACCATCCCTAGGCCGGCGCGCATGATGGGAACCAGCCCTATGCGGTCGGCCAGCCGCGCCCCGTCGAAGTCGGCGAGCGGAGTCCGGCGAATCTCGGGGATCGTCTCAAGGTCGGCGGTCGCCTCGACGATGAGCACCTGAGTGATCTCGTTGGTGAGGTGCCGGAACAGCGCCGGCGGACTGTCCTCGTCCCTGAGGCGCGTGAGTTTGTGCTCGACGATGGGGTGCTCGCAGACGTGCAGCGTCATCTGTTTCACTCCGCGGATATTTCGGGTACCGGAACAGCGCGCACCCATCCGAACTCGTCAGGGGCGGCCTGTAATTGGATGTCTGTGAGCGCGTCGTACAACTCCTTCGTCACCGGGCCGAGCTCGTTGTTGCAGTAGATGGTGCACACGTCTCCGTGACAGATGGTGCCGATGGGCGAGATGACGGCGGCGGTTCCGGCACAGAAGGCCTCGTCGGCCTCGAGCACCTCCTTGATCGGGACCTTGCGCTCGATGACCTCGTAGCCGCGCTCGCGGGCGAGATCTATGATGCTAGCCCGCGTGATTCCTGGCAGGATAGTCCCGGTGAGCATCGGTGTGTGGATCACTCCATCCTTGACACAGAAGAAATTGGCAGCACCGACCTCCTCGATGTAGCGGTGTTCAGTGGAATCGAGGTAGATGATCTCGGCGAATCCTTCGGTTTTCGCCCCTTTGCTGGGCATCATTCCCGGCGCGTAGTTGCCGATCGCCTTGACTCCTCCTGAACCACCGGGAGTGGCGCGGTGGAACTCGTCAGAGACCTTGAGTGAAATCGGGTGCATACCTCCTTTGAAGTACGGCCCGACAGGGCAGACGTAGACGATGAAAGTGTATTCCGGCGCCGGAGCCACCCCGAGAATCTCTCCCGTGCCCCACAACACCGGTCGCACGTAGAGCGCCCCCTTCCCAGTCGGTGGAACCCATCTGGCGTTGCTACCGACCGCTGCTTCAATCGCATCGAGGAACATGCTCGCCGGAACCGGCGGCATACCCAGCCGTTCTGCACCTTTGGCGAACCGCTCGGCGTTCCTCTCTGGGCGGAAGAGGACTATCCCCCCGTTCACGCTGCGCTGTGCCTTCATTCCCTCGAAGATCCCCTGGCCGTAGTTGAGCACGCCCGCCGCCGGTGAGATGCTGATCTCGGCGAACGGCTGCAACTCCCCCGGCTGCCAATCTTCCCCGAGTTTGCAGGTGGCGACATACATCATGTCGGTAGGGGTGAAACTGAATGTGAGCGAATCCCAGTCCATTCCAGTCCCCTCGTCAGACATTGTCGCACATCCTGCAGGCCGTCGCTGATAGCGATACAGCGGACGGAGAGTGATGGGCATCACTCGGTTATCAACCGTTGCGCCGCGCGCACATCCACCCTGATTTCCGGAACGACGAACCTCCGCTCACCCTCCGTGGGGTCTTTGAGACGGGCGCGCCGAAGGTGGCAGGAATGGCGGTGCGGGCGAACGTCGAATGCTGCGTCGTGCAGGGCAGTTATCGATCACGCTCCGGCGAAGAGGGTCCTGAGACAATCGTGGAACTCTGGTGCCGCGCTCGTGAAGGCCACTCAGTGCTGCTGCTGGTCCATGGGATGCGACCTTACCTGGATATAGCCGTCCCCGGACGCCCGACAGCAGAACTCCCGGAGAACATCGAACAACGACTTGAACGGGTACGTCAGACGAACGGGGTGACACGCGTTCACGAGCCACAGGAGAAGTGGACCGAACTAGGGATCAAGCCCCATTGGCGAGTTGAGATCACACAGCCGTACGCGATGACCACCGGACCTCGTGTACGCGAGAAATTGGAGGCTGACTGGGAGACGACCAGTGCGGACATCGTGTTCGTCAACCGGCTGTTCTACGACAACGATGTCGGTCCGCACATCCGTGCTGATGCCGAGGTGCTGTGGGCTTCTGACAGTGCGCCTGAGGAATTGTTGGCCACTCTGCCCGAAACTCATCGCGGAGATGAGGCCAGAACGGAATCGGCTGAGAGAGTCCGCGAGTCTGGCGGTGAGGGACTTTACCCGGTGGACCTGATCGTCAGTTGCAACATTGCCCAGGTCACCCAATGCGAGGCGTTTCCAGCGCCGTTCGTGTTGTTCTCGTTCGACTTGGAGACGTCGATCGCCGAGGAGACCATCCTGTGCGCGGCAGCCGTCGTGCAGAGCGGCGACGAGCGCACTGAGCACACATTCCGCGGCAGCGAGCGCGAGATCCTCGAAGGGTTGACCCGTCTGGTGCGCGAATCCGATCCGGACATAATCACTGGCTACAACATCGACAACTTCGATCTGCCACGTATCGAATCGCGGATGAAGGCGCTCGCTCTAGGCACGGATATCCAATCAGCAGCCGAATTGTTCGGCTGGGGCCGAGTGCCTCTATTCGACGCGGGCGGGGGGCGCTTGCTGCCAAAGAAGGACACCGCTCGTCGCACATGGCGCATACAAGGTCGCTGTGTGCTCGACGCCTGGTGGCAGGCACGGATGACTCTCAGGCCGCAACGAGAGACGCTGCGCTTCGTGGCCGAACTGCTCTGGCCCGAGCGCGATGACCTGCACAAGCTAGACGTCGATGCGAGCAGGATGGACGAGGAGTGGGCGAAGGATCCGGACCTGGTGCTGGAATACTGCCTACGTGACGCCATCCTGCCACTGGAGATCCTCAGTCACATCCACGCCGTCGAGCGCAAGGAGGCGTTGGCGGCGGTGGCGCGAGTTCCGTTGGAGGTGGCTACCGCGGGTACGACGAGTCAGTGGATCGACAGCATGGTCATCCGTTTGGCCGACCGTGAAGGAGTGGCCGTGCCCAGGACCCGCAGGGGCGGGAAGAGCGAGCAGATCGAGGGAGGATACGTCCACGAGGTGGAAGCGGGCCTGCAACCGTGGGTCGCCGTGCTCGACTTCAAGTCGATGTACCCGTCGATCATGATCAGTAACAACGTCTGCTACACTACCCGCATCGATGAGCGCAAGCGCCCCGACGAGGAAGTTCCTGAAGACGCTCACGAATCCCCTTTCGGTGCCTCCTTCCTCCCCGCCAGCTCCCGCCGCGGCCTCGTGCCCCAACTGTTGGAACACCTGATGGAACAACGCGACATCCACAAGCGTGCGCTCGCTGATGCTCAAGAGAATGGAGACGGATCAGCAGAGATGTTCCACGACCAGATGCAGTTCGCCGTCAAGATCCTGATGAACTCGTTCTACGGCGTGTTCGCCTCCAACTTCTACCGCTTCACCCACCCGCAACTCGGCGCCAGCATCACCGCCTGGGCGCGCTCGAACATCAAGCAGATTATCGGGCAACTCG
>CALCOR010000092.1 GCA_937897085.1 uncultured euryarchaeote
CCTGGTGGCATCATCCCGGGAGGTGGTCCACCCTGCGGCATTCCGACAGGAGGTTCTTGCTGCGCTGATGGAGGCGGACCAGTCGGAGGGCCAGTTGGCGGTCCCATGGGCGGACCTGTGGGTGGGCCCTCGGGTGGTCCTGTTGGCGGAGGGCCAGGCGGACCCATGGGCGGACCCTCTGGAGGTCCGGCGGGCGGCCCGGTCGGCGAACCGACCGTCGGTGTCATCGGAGCCAGAAGCTCTGGTGCAGGTTCGCTGAGCGGCGGGCTCACCGGTTCGAGTGCAACGGGAGGCGCTTCCTCCACTGGAGCGGTGATTGGCGGGCTCACGGGTTCGAGCGCTACCGGCGGCGCTTCCTCCGCCGGAGCGGTGATTGGGGGGCTCACAGGTTCGAGTGTTACCGGTGGCGCTTCCTCCACTGGAGCGCTGATCGGTGGTCGAACAGGCTCGATCGGGGCTGGCGCGGAGGCGACTGGTTCGGCCGCCGCGATGCTGGAATCAAATGCCTGCCCCATTGGGGTGAGGGCGGCGGCGGCTGCCACCGGCGCCGGCTCAACCACCTCTGGTTGCGCCTCTGCCCCGAATCCGGAAAGTGCGTCCCCGAATACAGAATCGAACATGTTTCCACCCGTCGCACTCCCCCGTCCACTGTCGAGTACGGGTTGACGATACTCATCCTCGATGCGCATGTCACCCTCGTATGGTCCAAGTTCAGCATGCTGGACGGTGTCTCCTGCTCCTTGTTCCAACTTGAACATCCACGCTCCGGATTCCCGCTCGACGAAGTAGACGAAGTCCTGACGCATGCCTGCCTGGATTGAACTCGCTCCTTCGTGCATGTTGGCGAGGCCACCGTCCATGGTGCGCAGACTGGCCCGCAGTTCGTGTGCGGGGGTCGAACCCTCGTTGGTCACCTCGATTACGATGCGCAGTGCGTCCCGGTCGTCGTCATCGATGTCGTCGACCGCTGCATGCACGCGGGCGCTGAGCCCGTCCATGTGTGCGACCAACTCATCTGACATGGCAACGCCTGTAGAAGCGACACCCGCCCTGCTACTTGAAGCGCACTCCGGAGTGTGCCACAGGTGCCCACCCGCTGACCAACCAGTACGCGCCGTCGACTAACGTCAGCGTATGTGCGCTCGGCAGGCTGGAGGCAACGAGTCAGCTACTGCGACGATGCTCGCCACCTTGAGGTCCACCGAACTCTGATGGGTATGCCTGCGATGGGCGAGCAGGACATCCCGCGGGCCGAACCAGAATTGCCCGAGCAGCGGGATGAGATAGCGCAGTTTCATCAGCGCTCGACCGTCCCAGCCAGAACTCGACAGCACCTCACCATCCTCGCGCACGACCGCCAGGCCGAACCAGCGTTGTCCGAGCGAACGGGAGAAGCGCATTCCGGTGTGACGGAAGTAGAGGAAATGACCGGTGAGGATGAGGAACCAGTTGACCCCGAACAATGCCGCAGAGCGTCCCCCTTCGAATGGAAGCGAGTAGTCGAACGCTCGCAGGATGTTGGCTCCTCCACCGCCGACGAGTGTTGTCAGTAGCAGCAGCACCCCCATCACGAAGATCATGTCGAGCATCCACGCGCCCACCCTTTTCGGCATGCTCGCTAACACCACACCCTCAGGAATCGGCCAGTGTCCCTCCTGCTCGGCGGCGCCGCTGGACAGGCTGATCGGGCCGGTTTGGGGAATCTCCATCGGTAGTTCAACTGACGCCATCCAATCACCTCTGGTCAACTCTGGAGGATGTGCCACGCTTCGAGTTTCCTTCCTGCCACCCACTCGAGCCAGGCTCCCCAGTCCGGGTCGTGTCTGAGCGTGGTCGGCGAGCCGATTACGATTAGCCCGCGCCGCGCCCGCGTGAGCGCGACGTTCAGCCGACGCCAGTCGCGCAGGAATCCTACCTCGCCGGTGTCGTTGGCGCGCACGCTCGAGAGCACGATGACCTCCTTCTCGCGACCCTGGTAGCCATCGACGCTGCGAATCTCCAGTCCGGAGAACTTCCCCTTGCCGTGCTGCACATCATCTTCCAGTCCTCCCGCCTGACCAAACAGGTCGGTCAGCAAGCGCACCTGTCCGTTGTACGGGGTCACGACGCCGATGTCCCGTGCTTGCAGATCCCCTGCTTCCAGAAGCCCCTCGACGACGCGCACGACCCATGCCGCCTCGTCCATGTTCTCCTTCGATGTGCCGTCCTCCGAGTCCCGCTCGGCCCCGTCGACGGGGACGAACGCCACTGGGTGCTCCCAGTCGGGCCACAGAAATCCGGCCGGCGCGGGCCTATCCTCAGCCGTCACACCGTCCTCGATGCGACCTTCGTAGTAGCGGGCTGACGAGAACTCGCCGATGACCGGGTGCATGCGGTACTGCACGGTGAGCATGTGCGGCTCGATGTCCATATCAACCAGACGCTGGAACAGGCTGCGATCCAGTCTCGCCTCCTCTGCGCGCAGCGATATGACGGTGGGTGGCAGCTGATGGTGGTCGCCGACGAGTACGAGTCGTCTGGCCCCTTTGACCAGCGGAACCCAGGTGGTAGGCTCGGTGGCTTGTGTCGCTTCATCGATCAGTTGCAGCGGGAAGCGTTTGCGCTCGAGCAACCGATGACCGGCGCCGATGCAGGTGGCGCAGATGACTTCTGAGCGCTCGATGATGTCCTCGATGATATCATCCTCGATCTTGCGGATGTCCTTCCAACCCTGCCGTATGTCCCGGTGGGTGAGGCCCTTCTCCTTCCCTTTGGCGCGGTCGAGATTACGCATGAGTTCGTTCTGATGTTGGCGGATGTACTCGATCTCCTCATTCTGCGGGTGTTGCTCCATCCGCGCCCTGAGTGTCGCCTCGCGCAGGTGCTCGCGAACCTTCACCGGCTGGCCGAGCCTGACCGCGCTCACCCCTAGTTTGAGCAGCCCCTCGAGCAGGTTGTCCACCGCCACGTTGCTGTCGGCACACGCCAGGATGGGGCCGAGTCCCTCCTGCGCCCACGCCTTCAGCATGTGCACTGCAGTGTGTGTCTTGCCTGTGCCCGGGGGGCCTTGCACGAGCGTCAGTCGCTGCTCGAACGACGCCTCGATAGCTGTGAGTTGACTCGGGTTGAGCGCATCTGTGTCGATGTCAGGATGCATGCGCCTACGCGCTCCACCTAGATCCGCCTTGGTGGCGGCAGACGAGGCAGGGTCGCGCAGCGCCCCGAGCAACAGGTCGGACAGCACGGTCGCATCCTCCTCGAGCACGAGTGCCTGCAACGCTGCCTGCATGCGGTCGTGCGCCACTCTGTTCGCTCCTCGGTCGAGCCGCCAGACTCCGCTGCGCAACTTCTCTGGCGGCTCGCCTACGACTATGCGCAGATGCCGTCGATGGCGGCTGAGCATGATGCCCTCGGTGACCGACTCCTTCAGCGGGTTCCCGCGACAGAGCGTGACGATGTCCCCTTGGCCGAACCGATGGCTCGGCATCGGCTCGCCGCGAGGTACAGTCAGGCGCAGAATGCGGTCGCCGAACATCCAGCCGTCAGTGCGCGCATGCATGTCGAAAAGGGCCAGTCCGTGGCTCGCCAACTTTCGTTTGGGCCACTCCTTCAACCGCTGCTCGACCTGCTCCATCTCGTCCTCGAACTCCCACCTCACCAGCCGACTGAAGTGTTCTAGATGGTCCTGCGAGCGGGTGTAACGGGTGGCGGATTCCTCGACACGTCCTTTCGCCCGCTGCTTACCGGGTCCGATGCGATGCACCTTCCCCCGCTCGTCTGCTCCCATGTGTCGTGCCCTCAGTCGGCCGTGCATCACCGTTGCCCTTGGTTGAGGCCTGTCATGGCGCGCGTGGGAAAGTGACTCTTAAACCGGAGCCGCGCACGGACATCAGATGAGGCCATGTGGTGATTGATCGATTCAAATCATGGCGCAAGCAGAAGGAGGAGGGGGTGGAGTGCCCGCTCTGCGGCATGAACAGCCCCGAAGGAACCGCCGAGTGCCCACGCTGCTACTACCAGTTGGAGAAG
>CALCOR010000093.1 GCA_937897085.1 uncultured euryarchaeote
CAAGGCAGCACCGACCTACGGCCTTTCTGCGCGAATCAAGATGATGGACGAGTGCGCCATCGGAGACCTCGTCGGTGTCCGCCGCGTGATTATCATCTGCAGCACCTGGGGCGAGGGCGACATGCCCGACACGGCTGAGGACCTGTGGCAGGCTGCCAATTCCTCGGCCGCACCGAAACTTCCGGGTACCTCGTTCGGAGTCTGTTCTCTGGGAGACACCGCCTACGAGTTCTTCTGTCAGTCCGGAAAGGACTGGGACGGCTGGTTCGAGAAAGCCGGCGCCACTCGACTGCTCGACAGGATCGACTGCGACCTCGACTACGAAGAGACGTCACCTCCATGGATGGCCGAAGCCCTGGCACACGTTGCGGCAGTGGACGAAGCCGGGAACTTCCATGCCGATGCTCTCGACGACCTGCGTGCGCTCGCCGGTCCGGAAGAGACATCGCGAGTGGCGGCGGGCGGTGCGTTCGACATCCCACAGATGACTCAGCCTGAACGTCAGGCGACGGTCAGGGTGTTCCGCTATGACCCGGTGACCGGCGAGTCCGGTCACGATGTCTGGCAGTGTGCCCTGCCCGCTCACATGAGCGTGCTCGAGGCGCTGCGATTGCTCAAGGGCACCCAGGATGGCAGCCTCACATTCCGTGACGGCGCGCCCGACGACCCGACCACCGGCCTGCTGGTGAACGGACGGTTGGTCCTGCCTGGCAGGATGTCAATCTCCCAGTTCGCCCACGGAGACGAGGATGCGCTCAACCTGCGCATCGACCCGCTCCCCGCTTACGACGTGATCCGTGATCTCGCCGTCGACCACGACTCCTACCAGCGCCACCTCTCCGCCAGCCGTCCCTGGTTCCGCGGTGCCACCCGTGAAGCAGCCCAACTCGACCAGGGTGTGATGGGGCTGATGGATGCCCCGACCGCGGCCAACCTGCACGCCGCACAAGACATCGCCAGTTACCAACTCCTGCACAGCGCATCCGACACCGTACCGCACAACCGTGTCTACATCGGCCCGGCGGTCCTCTCACGACTATGGAACCGTAGCCAGGACCCGCGTATCTCGGACGCCGGCCGCGACGCCCTGGTCGCTGTCATCCACGGTCCAGATGGAGTGAAGGCGGAGGCGGACATCTCGTCGGTCAACCGTCAGGGGCGAATGGGCGCGGTGGCGTCTGCCAACCTGTATGCAGCCAAGCGGGATACCTTGCAGGAGCAGCATTTCACTGGCCGGCACGGAGCACACGTCTGGTTCTTCACCCAGACCGTCAAACTCAGTGGCACACTCAACGAGACAGTTCTCGCCGGTGGCACCCTCAAGATGGGCATGTTGCGCAATCTCTACCGAGGCATCCTGCCGCGGATGC
This sequence comes from uncultured euryarchaeote, assembly GCA_937897085.1. GTDB lineage: Archaea > Thermoplasmatota > Poseidoniia > Poseidoniales > Thalassarchaeaceae > JAKUTA01. The sequence goes on from CALCOR010000093.1 coordinate 1,371, forward strand.
TGCTCGGATTCACTCGCACAGGTGGTCCGATCATGCGCGACAAGCAGTCCTTCCTCATCGGGGCTGGTATCCCAGTGAGCATCGGCAAGATGCCCAAACTGATCAACTCCCCGGTTGAGAATCATCACGAGGTGGTGGCGCTCTACAACGCCATGGACGGGAGATTCTGAGGTGAGCAGATGGCTAAGCACAGGTATGCCTACTTCCCGGGATGCGTGACACTTGGCTCTGCCCGCGAGGTGCAGGACGCCATGAATGGCATCGCCCGCATCCTCGACATCGAACTCGTTCCGCTCAACGGTGCCTCCTGCTGTGGTGCCGGTGTGATGAAACAGGCCAACGCCAAACTGCAGATTTCCTTGAACGCCCGCACATTCGCCATGGCGGAAGCAGAAGGATTGGACGTGCTCACCCCGTGTGCATCCTGTCAGGGGAACATGGTCGAGGATTTCGTGAGCCTGACCGATGATGAGCAGTTGCGCGACGAGGTCAACGAACAGTTGGAGAAGATCTGTGGACTGCGCTTCGAGGGGACGATGCGCATGCGTCACCTTCTGCAGGTGCTGGTCGAGGACATCGGGCTCGACGTGCTCGCCGACAAGCTGCTCAACCCAATCGATTTCCCGGTGGCTGGTTACTACGGAGCGCCGATGCAGCAGGAGGGTGCTTGTGGTGACGATGATGCATATGATCCGCAGTACTTCGAGCAGGTGATCGAGGCGCTCGGCGGCGCAGCGGTCGAATACGACGGCAGGACCCAGAGCGTTGGGTTCCCGTCCCTGCTCTCTGAGGAGGAGAGCGCGATGAAGATGACCGCCGCTGTTCTCACCGAGGCGAAGAGTGAGGGCGCGAAGATCATGGCGACCGCCTGCCCACTGTCGCACCTCAATCTCGACGTCTACCAAGTCGAAGCGGCACGTGTGTCTGGCCAGGACACCGATCTCCCTGTCATCCACCTGCCTGAACTGGTCGCCTGGGCGCTCGGACACGACAAGTCGCGGCTCGCACAGTTACGTACGCGCGTGCTTGTCATGGGCGATTGAGGCAA
>CALCOR010000094.1 GCA_937897085.1 uncultured euryarchaeote
AACTGGCCTCGGACTCCGCCGGCGACCCACTCGAGCCCGACAAGATCGGCCCGAACACCTACACCCACGAGATGATGCGCGACATCGACAGCGCGGTCGTACGCGCCCGCTTCGACGACGACGTGCACGTCATCATCATCACCGGTCATGGGGAGAAGTTCTTCAGCGCCGGAGCGAGCATCCAGATGCTCGACAAGGTCACTCCCGGATTCAAGTACAATTTCTGCCTGCATGCCAACGAGACCCTCTCCCGCCTCGAGCAGACCCCCAAGCTGGTCATCGCCGCGATGAACGGCCACGCGGTCGGTGGCGGGCTGGAGATCGCCATGGCAGCGGACATCCGCATCGCCCGCAAGGACGCCGGTAAGTGCGGCCTGCCCGAGATCAACCTAGGCGTGCTGGCGGGTACGGGCGGCACGGCGAGGCTGGCGCGGCTCATCGGCAAGGCGCGGGCGCTGGAATACCTCGTCAGCGGAGAGTTGATGGCATTCGAGAAGGCGGAGGAGATGAACCTCGTCAACCATGTCTGGGACGGCTCGCTGGCTGAGTTCCGCCAGGACATCCTCGACTACGCCGGCCAGTTCACGCTGCCCTACAAGGCGACCCTCGCTGTTGGCAACATCAAGCGCAGCGTGCAGACCGGCATGGAGATTCCATTCGAATACCACTTGGCGCTCGAGCGAGAACTGCAGGCAGCACTGTTCGGCAGTGACGACGCCAAGGAAGGCATCGCCGCCTATGTCGAGCGCCGCACGCCTCGATTCGAAGGCAAGTGATCGCCTCACGTGCGAGCGCGGCCTGACCCTGTCAGGCCGTCACATGCTGGAAGCGTCGGTTTGATGAACTTCGGGCAGTTCGCGCTGGTCATGGGACCGACTGACGTAGTCGAAGACTACGAGCCCAACTTCGAGGCGTGGATCGACCAGTTCAATGACTGGCAGAAGCGCATCGGGTTCGACCCGGCATGGTTGGGCGACTACCGTTTCGAGATCAAGTTCGACTGGGACATGGCTGGCGACACCATCGAGTTCGGCGACTTCGAGGGCATGCCCAAGTGGGAGAGGCGCATGCAGGTGCCCCAACAGAGCGTTCGTGACGCCATCATCAGCATGGTGAGCGTGCAAGGTGACACCGAGTTCGCCAGCGTGGAGCAACAGTGGCACCTCCTAGATTCGGCGCCCACGGAGTACGACCGCAAGTCTGCGATGAGAATCATGTGCGAGGAGCAGAGACACGGCTGGCAGATGGCCTACGTGCTGTGCAACTATTTCGGTGAGCATGGCATCAGGGAGGCGCAGAAACTGATCGAGCGCAATTCCGGCGGCAACCCCCAGCGAGAGGAGGGTGATGCACAGCGTCTGCTCGGTTCGTTCAACGAGCCGATTGACCACTGGCTGGACTTCTTCATGTTCACGCACTTCATCGACCGCGACGGCAAGTTCCAGCTGAAGATGCTCTCCACTTCGTCGTTCAAGCCGCTCGCCGCTAGCATGGGACCGATGCTCAAGGAGGAGTCGTTCCACCTAGGCACGGGCGCCAATGGCATCCGTCGCATCGTCAAGCAGGGAGTCATCCCGTGCGCCCTGCTGCAGAGGTACATCAACAAGTGGACCAGCACCGGCCTCGACCTGTTCGGCGTCGATGAATCAACGTCAGCGCAGTGGGCATATGTCTACGGAATCAAAGGGCGTTACGACGAGCGTGAGGCGGACACGCCAGCAGTGCGTGAACACCTGAATGAAGAGAGCAGGATGCACTACTTCGAGGAACTCAAACTGGAAATGGAGCGCATCAACAAGTCACGTCACGAGGGTGAACCTGAACTCTACATCCCGTCAGACAAGTTCCACCGCGGCATCGGCAAGTTCGCCGGTGTTCACCACACCACACACGGAGAGCCGTTCGAGGGCAGCGATGAGGAATGGCAGGAGTATCTCCGAGAGATGCTGCCCTCCGACGAGGACGAGGCGACGCTCAAGGAACTGTTCAAACAGGAATGGATCCAGTACCGCGAATGGAAGGAGTGACGCGCACGCAGGCGCGTTCACGGGGTGTTACGAATGCGTGCATACGCGCTGCTGAATCTCGACAAGGAGCGATTGCAGCCGTTCTTCGACCGAGTGCCCGAGTTGTTCGATGCCCACCACCACAGTGAGGCTCAAGACCCCAAAGGGTACGAAGAGCTGCTCTACCGCCTCTATCGCCCGTACACCGGAGCGATGCTCGACATGGTGGACCGCTGGGCAGTGTTCGACGAGCGTGATTGGAGGGAAGACGTGCAACTGGAGGTGATGCTGTTCCTGTATGCCATTCGCTACCCGGACACACTGCTGATCGAGAGCCTGTCAGACAAGGCGCGCTCCGACCTGCCTCGACTGTCGTCCTACCTGCACTTCACCAAGCACACCTACGCCATCTGGGACGAGGACACCCGAAAGGGACTCTGCCGGCTGGGAATAGAGATCCCACCACTCGACTCCGCCGAACCGTACATCTACGGTGCCTACATCTCCTCCATCGAGCTGCTCAAGGACATCGCCCCATTCACCTGCTTCCTAGAGCACGATGTGCCTCGGCAACGTCTGTTCCAGGCCGCTCTCGCCTCTTGGGGCCGCGAGGGGGACGACTGAGTGACTGTCGAACGGGTGGCCGTGATCGGTGCGGGTACGATGGGAGCGGGCATCGCGCAACTGTGCGCACAGGCCGGTTGGCGCACGAACCTCTACGATGCGTTTCCCGAAGGGCTGGCTGCGGGGATGCAGCGCATCTCCGACTTCTGGGATGCTGGCATCGAGCGTGGCAAGACCACCGAGGCCGAGAAGAAGGCATGGTCGGCCAACCTGTATGCGGTGACCGACTTCGCCGAGGCGGTTGAGGAGGCCGACCTGGTCATCGAGGCGGTGCCCGAGAATCTGGAACTCAAGCAGGACATCTTCGCCAGGCTGGATTCGCACGCCCCCGCACACGCCCTGCTGGCAACGAACACCTCCGGACTGGAGATCTCACAGATTGCTACCGCCACGAGCCGTCCCGAGCGGGTCATCGGAATGCATTTCTTCAATCCGGTCCCGATCATGAAGTTGCTCGAACTGGTTCGCCATGACGGCATCGCCGAGGATACCATCGAAGCGGCCGAGGCAATAGGAGTCGCCTTGGGAAAAACCACCATCCTCGTGCGCGACGTGCCCGGATTCGCGACCAGCCGGCTCGGAGTCGTGCTCGGCAACGAGGCAATTCGCATGCTCGCGGACGGCGTCGCCTCAGCCAGCGATATCGACACCGCCATGCAGTTGGGCTACAAGCACCCGCTCGGTCCGCTCGAACTAACCGATCTCGTCGGCCTTGACGTGCGTGTGCGGGTTCTTGCGCAGCAGCGACTTGCTCATCGTCACCAGCTTGCGGTACATCACCTGAATCTGCTCCGCAGTCAATTCGCATTTATCCGGCAGCACACACGACCAATAGCCCGGCGGCAC
>CALCOR010000095.1 GCA_937897085.1 uncultured euryarchaeote
ATCAGCCAGCGCCACAGCCGCTCTCGCCTGCCGGCTCTCCAGCTCCGCTACCGGCACCCGCCAATCATCGCCATCCGGCCCCTCGATGACACCGACGTCCCACTGCACGCTCACCCGCGGGCGCTCGTGAACCTAAGGCATTCGCCCGTTCAATCGTTGCTAACTTCGTCAGCGACGCGCTGCTCAGCGATGTCGCAGTACTCCTGCACGATGTCGAACGCGATGTAGTGACGGCCGGCCCGCTTGGCGGCCACGGCGGACGAACCAGAGCCTGCGAACGGGTCCAGAACCACGTCACCGGCGTAGGTGTAGAGTTCGATGCAGCGGCGGGGAAGTTCGACCGGGAACGGGGCCGGGTGGTTGACTCTCCTGGCACTCTCGGTGGGGAAGGACCAGATCGACTTCGTCCATTCCATGAACTCCTCCTTGCCGATGGTGTCTGTCCTTCCATCCTCCTTCTCTGCGCGGGAGCGGTGAAGCTTGTACTTCCCCTTGGAGAAGATGAGCACATACTCATGCACGTCCCGCAAGATGGGATTGGAGGCCGATTTCCATGACCCCCAGGCGCACGACACACCGGCACTCGCTGATTTGTTCCAGATGACCTCACCTCGAGGGAGGAATCCGATGTCCATCATAATCTGGTTGATGAACGAGGCGAGCGGGATGTACGGCTTGCGCCCGAGGTTGGCGACGTTGATGCACGCACGTCCACCGGGCGCGAGCACGCGGTAGCACTCGCTGAAGACGTCGCGCAGCAGGCCGAGATAGGTCTCGAGATTCAGATTCTCGTCGTACTGCTTGTTGGCGTTGTACGGTGGAGAAGTCACCATCAACTGCACTGAATTGTCCGGCACCTGTTCCATCTTGCGCGCATCCTGACATATGACGCGATCACGAAGTTCCGCAGGGAACTCTTGCGCCTCACCGACATCAGATTCCTTGGGCAGACCTGAGTAGAGAGCTGAGTCATAGAACTCCGAGGCGTCATGTGACTCTCGGGCGCTCACACCGAAGGCGCTGGTCTTCGTCGCTCCGCGTGCAGAGGAGCGCGAGCGTCGGCTCACCTTCGTGGCAGCGCTCTTACCTCTATCGCGCGATGGCATCTCGACCCCAGAACGCGTTAGGTGAGCCGTCCGCTTATGGAGCATTCGGAGAGGCGCGAAACGTTGCGCGCGGAGCCATCGCGTGACTGCGCGCTATCAGAATCAGCCACTTGGGTGAACAGGGAATCAACTGAACGCGCGACTGCGGCGAAGTTCTGCTGTTATCGAACCGCTTTCGCTAAATGGCGTCCGCTGGTCGGCTCGTTCAATGGCGTCGTTTTTGACGCTGGATGACGTCCAGCTCAGCGGACGTACGGTGCTCGTTCGCGTCGATGTCAACTCACCCTTGAACCCCGTCACAGGCGAGTTCCTTGACGATGCGCGTCTTCAGGCTGTAATGCCCACTCTTCGACGACTTGCGGATGCGAAGGTGGTGCTGCTGGCGCACCAGAGCAGACCGGGGAAGAAGGACTTCACTTCGATGGAGAGACATGCGGAACTGCTTGGGCGACTTCTGGGTCGCGACATCCGCTTCGTGCCTGATGTGTGTGGAGCCGAGGCGATTGCCAATATCGAGAATATGAGTCAGGGCGAGATGATCTTTCTCGACAACGTGCGCGGCCATCCAGAGGAGACCGGTCGGCGTCACGCCACACCCGAGGAACTGGCACAGTCAGAGATCGTGCGTGAACTGTCACGAGTGGCTGACGCCTACGTATGCGACGCGTTCGCCGCTGCGCATCGAAACTCTCCCACACTGTCTGGATTCGGAGCAGCCCTTCCCTGTATCGCCGGTGTGCTGATGCAACACGAACTGGAGGTGCTCGGCTCGGTAATCGACGCTCCGCTGCGGCCGCAGACGATCATCCTAGGCGGAGTCAAGGTCGACGATTCACTCGACATCGCCCAGAACCTGCTCCAGCGAGGTGTGGTGGACACCTTCGTGCCGGTCGGCGCCGTGGGCAACTTGATGCTCATGGCGGATGGGCACGATCTCGGAACGATGAACAGCGGGTTCCTGGAAAATGCACTCGGCGCTGCCTTCGGACCAACCTTGGAGTTGGGGAAGACATTGCTCGCGGATTATGCCGAGCGCATCCTGCTTCCGACCGATCTCGCCGTCGAGCGAGACGGACAACGAGTGCCGATCTCGGTCGAGGACCTGCCGACGACAGCCCCGATCTACGACATCGGCATCGAGACGTTGATGCGCATCAGACCGAAGATCATGCAGGTCGGATGTGTGCTCTGGAACGGCCCAGCATCATACTTCGAGAAGCCTGAATTCGCCTTTGGCACTGTGGAGATCCTCAACTCATGCTGTGAGTCACCCGCACGAGTAATCATCGGCGGAGGGCACACGGGGGCAATCGTCTCGCAGAGGGGGGTCGCTCACCTGGTGGACCACAACAGCACGGGCGGAGGATCCTGCCTCACTTTCCTCGCTGGCAAGCGGATGCCGGCCGTCGAGGCGCTGCAACGCTCACACGAACTCTTCCACCCTGACCTCAGCCCACGCTGATGCCACAGTCTGCGCGTACTCGGAACACGACCGTTGAATGGAATGGTGATTCGCTCTGCAGTGGGGCACCGATTCGCTTATTCCGACCTCTTTTGTGCCCGAGTTCGTTGCCACTGTAGCTTAGTTGGTAGAGCACCTGATTCGTAATCAGGAGGCCGGGAGTTCAAATCTCCCCAGTGGCTCTTTGCCCGGGAGGTGGAATCCGTGATACGGGGCAACGGGGAAAGCGTCGAGATGCATTGTACGAGCATGTGATACTCTCTTAGAGTAAGCGTAAATCGCGAAGCGTATGGGAACCTCCCGAGTGTCACTCTGTCGAGCCACGTTATTCCTCACAGTGATGCTGTTGGCTGCTTATCTAACACCCATGATTTCGGACTTACCCAATGAAGCCCGCAGCACCCCCTCAGACGACCGTGATACCGGTTTACTCACCCCAGCCCAGGACTCGACAATCAAGCGTGCTCTGGGCCGCTCCAACCTCGACCACTGGGCCGCCTCGGCCGGTGGTTCTGGCGCGGACATGGCGTGGGACATGGTGCTCGATTCTCAAGACAACGTGTATGTCACTGGGGCCTTCAGTGGTTCTGCCACATTCGGCTCGACCACCCTGAACTCGGCTGGGGGGCTGGATGGATTCGTCGCCAAGATGGATACGAACGGGAACTGGGTCTGGGCTTCACAGATCAGTGGTGCCTACGAGGATTGGGGGCTTGGAATCGATGTCGACTCAGCAGGCAACGTCTACGTGACTGGTCCGTTCATGGACAATCAGGGTTCGGCATCACCATCAGTCCAGTTGGGCTCGATCTCCCTGTCGGCCCACGCCCAATCCAACTACGATATGTTCGTCGGAAAATTGGACAACAACGGTAACTGGCTCTGGGGGGTAACTTCCAATAAACTGACCGAGTTGGATTGGGACACCTTCCAGTATGAGGAACGATTCGGTCAGGTGATACCAACCGATGTCAAGGTGTTCAACAACTCAGTGACCGTTTCAGGCTCCTACGCAGGCAAGATACACGCTTACACCGACTCGCAGGGTGACTGGTACTACGAGAGCACTCAGGATCCGTCAGGCGCGTACACATCCGATGCTTACGTCGGATTCCTCGGCGTGGATGGCACTTGGTCGTCTCAGCACGGCTGGGGTGGTGATTCCCAATTCGATTCTGCTAACTCGGTCGCCCCTAGTCCGACTGGAGACTACTGGTACATCGGAGGCACCTTCGCCAGTACCGTGGAATTCCCTGGCGGAGTGACACTCACATCCAGGAGCGGTTCGGTCGATGTCTGGGTGATGCAGATCGACGACGGCGGCAACGTGGAGTGGGTCACGAACGGCGGCGGGCCCGGCAAGGACACGCTACGAGGAATGGTTGCTGACAGCAGCGACGACATCTATCTGATAGGCGACTTCGAGGGTGTGCTGGCCGACTTCGGCAGCGAGCGACTGACCTCCGATGCAGGATCCGTGGATGTCTGGGCTGGCAAGATCGACTCCTCGAGTAATTGGCAGTGGGCGCGCAAGGCTGGCGGCGCTGCAGAGGATTTCGGGTTCTCTATGTCTCTCAACCAGAACGAATCGCTTGTCTACATCACTGGACAGGTCGCCGGGCAGGTATCCTTCGAGCACGGCCAGTCGATAATCACCGAGAACACGAGCGGCTCGTCCGATGCGTTCGTCGCTTCGATGACGACCGGCGCGGGCGAATGGGATGACATCTACCTCGCAGGCGGTCCTTCAGGCGGTGATCGCGGCTGGTCGATCGGTGTCGACTCGCAGGATGTTGTCTACACCGCCGGGCGCTTCAAGGGAGCGAGTAACAACCCGGCTGAGTTCGGTTCGGACAATTTGACCAGCGCCGGTGATTTCGACATATACGTCTGGAAGGGACTCATCCAGGACGCAGATGATGACCGCGTCGCCGACGAGGACGACGATTGCCCGCTGACGCCGGGCAACGCCACCGTGTCACCATACGTGGGCTGTGTGGACACCGATGGTGACGGCTACGCTGATGTGGACGATTCCCACCCCTTGGAGCCGACACAGTGGCGTGATGCCGACGGTGACACCTACGGTGACAACCCGACCGGTGTGCTCGCTGATGATTGTCCGACCGTCGCAGGCACCTCCTTCGTGGACAAGTTCGGCTGCCCAGACACAGACGGTGACGGGTGGTCGGATTCGCGCGACGCCTTCCCCACCGAGCCGACGCAGTGGAATGACAGCGATGGCGATCACTTCGGTGACAACTGGAACGACATCGACGACACGCCGCAGTTCGAGAGTCTCGGACTCGGGCAGTTCATGCAGGGAGCCATCGACATGGATTGGTGCCCCACACTGCCTGGTGTATGGACGGTGGACAAGCCGGGGTGCCCGGACTTGGATGGAGACAAGATCTCGGACGTGACCGATGGATTCCCGAGCAACCCGACGCAGTGGAAGGACACTGACGGTGACGGCTGGGGTGACAACAACTCCGACGGTGCCACCCAGGCGGACGACCTGCCGTTCGATGAGACGCAGTGGTCCGATCGAGACGGTGATGGCTGGGGTGACAACCCGGACGGCAACAACCCGGATGTGTTCCCAGATGATGAGACGCAGTGGCAGGATGTCGACGGCGATGAATATGGTGACAACCCCGAAGGAAACCTCGGTGACGCCTGCCCAGATGAGCATGGGACGTCAACGCGCGACCGCTACGGATGTCCCGACAGTGATGGCGACGGCAGCTCCGATGCCGGAGACGCATTCCCCGGTGACTGGTCGCAGTGGGCTGATTCAGACTCGGACGGTGCCGGTGACAACTGGGCCAACCCCCACTGGAACTCCTCGCGCAAGGGACACTGGCCGGGCGAGTTCATCCCCGGTGCGCAGAACGCCGACCGCCACCCGCTCGACTATGATTCGGATGGCTTCGAGGATGAGGCGGCGCTCGGATCAATTTCCCCTTGGGATGACTGCCCTGAAGATCCAGGAGATTCCTACTGGGACCTGTTTGGCTGTCCCGATTCCGACGGTGATGGCTGGTCGGACTCAGGGGATGCTTTCCCGGACGATGCCTCACAGTGGTCTGACCAGGATGGTGACGGATTCGGCGATGAGCCGATGGGCACTGACCCAGATGCCTGTCGTTCGATTCGCGGAGACTCGCTGCACGACCGCATTGGCTGCCCGGACACCGATGGGGATGGTTGGTCAGACCCGATGAATTCGCTCGCTCCGTTCCCCTGGAACTTCTCAGAGGGCGCCGACCTGTTCCCCGCGGACCCGAAGCGCTGGAACCAGAGTCACGTGATATCCGAGGGCAAGTCCGGTGGTTTAGGCTCCGGAGGCGGTATGGCCTTCGGACTAGGTCTCGGTGCGTTGGTGGCCATCTGCTTCGCGGCGTTGTTCGGATTCCTAGTACTCAGGCTCAGTCGACGTGGAGAATACTACGACGACGAATACTACGACGATGAGTACGAACTCGAGAGCGAGCAAGAGGGAGCAGACCGTGCGGCGGAGATATCTCGCTCATGGCAGCAGCATGGAAGCGCCCCCCCACCCGCGCCCGGAGGGGCACAACAGCAACTGTCCAGCGCGGCTGGCACGGCTCAGGTCCCCGCCCCCCCTGAACTTCCATCCGAGCCGATGACCATCCACGAACCGAGTCCCTACAGCGCGGCTGCCGATGAGATGAGCAGTTCGGATGCGTTCAATCTTCTTGATTCCCTTTCCGTCAGCCTCGACGCCTCGATCGAGGAGGCCGAGGATGAAGCAGAATCGAAGGAACTCGAGGAATCCGAGGATGAGCCAGAGGAAGACGCTGAAGTCACCGAATCGGAGACTGAAGCCGAAGAATCGGTCGAGGAATCCGAGGAAGAAGATGACTGGTCCGCAGACTGGTGATGTCAACCATTGTGGAATCTGTCCAGGTCGATGCGTTCACCCAGAAGGCGCTCGACTTCGTCCTTGATCGTCTGCAGCCCTGCTTCAGTGGTGGCTTCGGCACGCATCACGAGTATCGGCTCCGTGTTCGATGGGCGGCAGAGGAACCAACCCTCCCAGTCGTCGCCCACAAAGCGGGCGCGTATACCGTCAACGGTAACGCATGGCAGGTCGCTGAACGCGTCGGCGACGAACGTCATCGTCTCCTCCCGCTCCCCCGTGAGCGGCACCTTGCCCTCTCCGGTGCTAGGGTAGGTCGGGAATGTCGCCATCCGTTCGCTGAACTCTGGCCCCCCATCATCGGGTGCCGGGTCGCGCCCGACCAGCTCCAGCATACGCGCCACGCAGTAGAGCGAATCGTCATGGCCTGACCAGCGGTCGTTGAAGAAGAAGTGACCGCTCATCTCGCCCGCCAGTTTGACCTCGGGAGAGCGCTTGAGGGCCATCTTCTGGAACGAGTGGCCGGTGCGCATCATGTGCGGGATGCCCCCGCCGTTCTCGATTACCTGTTCCAGAGCCAGACTGCACTTGACATCGTAGATGATCGTGCGCGCCTCGTCTGACGCGTCGTCCGGCACACGACTCAGAACATCATCGGCGAACAGCGCCAGGATGCGGTCGGGGTCGACGAATCGGCCTTGTTCATCCACCATTCCGATGCGATCTCCGTCACCATCGATGCCGATTCCGAATTCTGCACCAGTCTCGACCACCACCTCGCCGAGCAGTTCCATGTTCGCCGGGCGTGTCGGGTCGGGTGGATGAACCGGATACGTGTTGTCCCATTCACACAGGATACAGGTGGCGTCGGCGCCGAGCAGTCGGACCAGTGCCTCGATGTACGGGCCGGGAACGGCATTGCCCGAATCGATTACCAGGCGGACACGCCGCTCCGGAATCCCGGCGGAATCGATGATGGCATCGAAGTAGAGATCGAGGAAATCATCGATCTCGATGTGTTCGCCAACTCCATCCCTAAACTCCCCGGCCTCGAACACGCTCCACAGTTCCTGCAGTTCGTCCCCGGCCATCGCATCAGGCCCGCGGCAGAACTTGAAACCGTTGTACTCAGGCGGATTGTGACTGGCGGTGATCGCCACACCTCCATCGACGTTGAGTGCCAGAGTCGCCCGATAGAGAGCACCGGTCGGCATGATTCCGATGTCATGCACATCCACGCCGCCCGCCAGCAGCCCCTCAACGAAGGCGGCGTGCAGTTCCGGCCCAGACTCTCGAATGTCGCGACATACCGCCAGCGCATTGCAATCGAGGTAGGTGGCGGTCGCACGTCCCAGACGCAGCGCGAAAGCGGCGGTCAGCGGGTCGCCTGCAATTCCGCGAATGTCGTAGGCCTTGAACGCAGCACGTGTGGTTTCGGGGTCGAGTTCTTCCGGCCAGGGCTCTGCGGACATCGGTCTCACCGACTCGGCCGTGTGGGCGGGGGTGAAAAAGCAGGTAGGTCAGCCGACAGGGGATTCCGGCTCATCGGGGGCGGTCCAGCGCAGCACCAACCAGGAAGTCCCTGGGAGGTCGATTAGCAGCATGATGAGCCACACCCACCACCATTGGGGGAAGAAGTGCCAGAGAGTGAAGTAGAGTGCGATTGCCAGCAGGTCGAACCCGATCAGCAGGAACAGCCGCAGCATCGGTCTCATGGAAACGGGAGCACCTTCTGGAGGGCCTGACACCTCGCTCATCAACTCACATCCAGATTGGTATGCACACGTTACGCGCTGCAGTACTTCACTCACAGTCTGCGTCGATGGC
>CALCOR010000096.1 GCA_937897085.1 uncultured euryarchaeote
ATACCAACGATGTGCCCAATATCCAAAGAAATCGAACAGCATGAATGCGACGATGGGTTGAATGTAGCCTGGTATCATTTCAACGAGGCCGAAATAACTGACGATTAGGCCGAGCACCCAAGTGAATGAGAAGAAGCTGATGATGACCGCAAAAATGACCCCGAATACATTGAGGAATGGCTGTGAAAGTGCATACGTCACATCGAGAGTCCACTTTGGCCGCCTAACCTTCTGTCCCTTGTGTCGTGGGAATATTTTTTCCATCGGAACCACGAGGATGAATAAGACGATGACAACCACAAGAGACTCATAATCGTAATACCATAAGGAAAAACCGATAATTGACAGCACGACGATTCGTCCGAGCAATATCCAATACCATGATGGTGAATTCTGATCTTCCATACTACCATAGACAACGCCATCATCAGTGACTTGAATTGGTTCTAGATTGTTAATCAAGGGAGGAGGGGTTCGATTTTCAGTTACCATAATCCCACCAATGTTCAATCTGAATGTGAATCGGTGCCATAAATTGCTATTTCAACCAAAACATATGATGCGTCGTTAAGTTTCATCCTCTTCGATGCGTCGCCAGATGTCGCGCACGGTGCGGAGATCCTCATCGACCTTGAGGTCGCCCTTGAGCCCCTCCTCGGTCCCCTCGAACTTACCAATGAGATCCTTTTCCGCCTCCTCGGGAATCTTGGATTCTTCCTCTTCAGCAGCTTCCCTCTCAGCCTCCTGCGCTGCGAACTGCTGGCGCAGCCGTTCCCGATCAGCCTCGGCTGTATTGTCTGTCGGCATCACGAATTGTTCAACATCCGCTTCGTCCCCGCCTTCCATCGAGTCGACGAGTTGCTCCCACTCCTCCTTCTGTCGCAATTTGTGCAACGGCAGGTTGGCCATCTTGAGCAACTTGCGCCTTCTCCTCATGTGACGGATTGATTGGTCGAACACGAGGACGGTGAAGCCCAGCAGGTTGGCGGCGATGAAGCCCTCCTTGCGCACGGGCTGGTAGATCCAGTACTGCATGTGGAAGTCGATGTCGGACACCTCGGGCACGTTGCTGCGGTCGACCTTGGTGTCATTGGCGTAGAAGAGTTCGACGTGCAGCACGTAAGCTCCTCCTGGCACGGTATGGTCCGACGCCGCGCAGTCATCTCCGAGACTGCCATTCCAAGTCCGGATTTCCATAGGGTCCTCAACGGAATCTTCCCTCAGGCTCCACACCACGCGCACGCTCTCGTCCGCCGCGGTCTGCGGTTTGAATGAGCACTCGATGTGCAGCGGCAGGTCGTGTCCCAGTAACTCAGGCACCTCCATATTATGCCACTCTCGGAATCCTGAGTCCGGCTCCATCACGGGATGTTCGGTAGCCATCGGCACCGCGGAGATCCAGATGAGATTGAGCACCAGCCAGAATATCAGCGCCGTCCATGGCCGAACTGGCTTCAGTTTTGCAGAGGCCTTCCGCTTCTTACGAGCCTCCTCCTGCTCGGCTTCCTCCATGCGTCTCACCGGCCCTCGAACAGGATGTCGAGCACCTCATTCATCCATTTCAGTTTCTTGAGTTTGATTTGCCCGTCAGTGTCTCCGCTCCAACGCCCGACCACGTCGCTCTGGAAGCCCAGCAGCCGGATGTCTGCATGCGCGCATCCGAGTGCGGAGAGCAGGCATGCGGCCCTGTCCCCATCGGTGAATCCTCCGGGATTGTCCGCGCCGCGCAGAGTGGTCGATGTCTGGTGGGTGAGGATTAGTGGCGGCGGGGTGGCGGAATCAGAGAACGCGGTGAGCAGAGTGCGCCATTCCTGCTCGTTGTCGCCGTGAGCGTGCACTGCGAACGGAACGCCTCGACTGGCTGCAGCGAGCAGCCTGTCCAGCCCACCATCCCCATCGGATACAACCAGTAGCAGCCGTTGACGAGCCGCTTCTGCGACGCTTGCAGGGAGTTCCTCGATTACTCCAACGCCACCATCGGCGGCGACAAGCGAGCATCCGGCGGCGAGCGCGCTGATGACATCGATTGGTTCCACCGCGGCTCCCAGTATGGCCGTTGGCTGACCTTTGGCAAGCTTCCCTTTGAGCGAGGCGAGCGTCGCCTCGCGCATCGCCCGCGACCAAGCGCCGATGCGCACTTCTTCGACCGCTTTGACCAGTGCCACAGCGCTGGCGCGATCATCCATCTCGTCCCAGCCGAATGCTTCACGGAACCGTCCTTGGATGGTGAACAATCGCTCGTCCACGAACTCTAGACGACCTGTGTTCTCCCCCGTCAACATCTGCGCCCCCCAGACAAGCGGGCGTCGGCCTCAGACTTCAAGAACCCGCACATCGACGAGGTGGCTGCTCATGCCTGCTCCGATGCGCCCCCCATCCATCACCGACCCGGTGGTGCTCGCCCGTTTCCCCTTCCTGCCACAGGGAGAGCAGTGGATCAAGGAACTCAGGAAACAGAACGACGTTAATCTGGATAGCCTGGTGAATGCGGATTGGCTGGAGGAGGCCAGGGTCCGTGGAAAAGTGCGTATGTTGGAGTCGATCGTGCACGACAAGGGCATCGACGCTGACAGCCGTATGGACATCCACACCGACTATGGACAGATGGTCGAGGGGCTGGGCTACTACTACGCCATGTTCGTCGTTTGCGCGTCACTCGACGAGTTGTTGTTGAAACGCTGGGTTGAGGGTGAGGCGACCCGTGCAGACAATCTCCTCTCGACCACCACGGACGCCGAACTGTTCGATACAATCGCCCGCACCTACCTCTCCGACCTGCGCAGGCACGACCCACCGGAAGGTGATTCGGCGACGTCTCATCTTCACTCCTCCCGCGTGCGTGCGAGGGATGATCGATCATGGGAGATTCCTCTGGCTGATTTCGTGGAGTTGTCCCCACGCATCACCGGGTCCTACTGGAGGCTGACCAATCGGCCGGTCGCCGCTGGCTGGGTGTTGATGAATGGGACGGCGAGCGAGGATTCTCAAGGGCGCCTGTCCCGATTAATCAAGGAAAGAATACGCGCCCAGCTCGTCGCCCGCTGTCAGGCGAACATTGCCCGCATGGATGAGCAGATTACGGCGATGCTCGCCGAGCCCGTGGGAATGATCGTGGCAGAACTTCAGACGCAGCGCGGCAGGGAGGTGCAGGTGACCGCCGCCGAGAAGGGAGACTGGCCGCCTTGCATGCTGGTGGCAATCGCCGAGTTGAATGCAGGTGAGAATGTCAATCATGCCGGCCGCCGCTTCCTCGCCAACATGAGCAGGGCGCTCGGTCTCCCGCCCGAGCAGTGCGCCGGCTTCTTCTCCAACGCGCCGGACTACAACGAGAACACCACCAACTACCAGGTGGCCCAGATCTACGAAGCGGAATACACTCCTGAGAAGTGCGACACGCTGGCACTCAACAATCGCTGCCCCGTGGCCTCAGGTCTGATCGAAGACTCGCTCTGCCGCAGGGAGTGGCTCACTCATCCGTTGAAGTACGTGCGCGCGAGACAGCGCGGCCGTCAGCGCGATGCACAGGCAGCCGTTGAGCAGGATGTGCCTGACGCGGCGCTGGATGGAGCGACAGAAGCCGGCTCTGATGCTGTCGACGGCGCCGAAGTACACCGAATGGCTGATTGATTGCGGACTTCGACAGAACGACAGATGGTTGATAGCGGAGCCGTTGCCCTGACCTTTTCAGTAGCAGCGTTGGAGGATGGGACATGACGCGAACGTTGGTCATCTCGGTGGACAGGGACGACGACCTGGGCAAGAAGGCGGGCATCCGTGGCCCGGTGGTCGGCAGGAAGGAGGTGCTGACTGCGGCCCTGCGGTTGGGAATCGCCGACCCAGAGGAGAGTGACACCAACGCCATCCTCGGGGCATTGCACCTGCATGACCAGCTCAAGGAACAGGCCGAAGGGACGGACGAGGTTGACGTCGCCGTGCTCACTGGTGATGAGCGGGTGGGAGTGCGCAGTGACCGGGCCATCTCGCAGCAACTAGAGGAGGTGATTGAGAAGTTCCAGCCCGATCGCGGTATGCTGGTCACTGATGGCGCCGAGGACGAGAGCATCCTTCCGCTACTGCAGTCGCGCCTGCATATCGATCACGTGCAGAAGATCATCGTGCGCCAGAGCAAGGGCATCGAGGGAACCTACTACTACCTCACCAAGGCGATCGAGGACGAGAAGTGGCGCGCACGTCTGCTCGTACCGCTCTCAGTCGTTCTGATCCTGCTTGGCCTCGGTATGATCCTACCCAACGGTGGTGTGATCATCGGGATGATGCCACTGCTCATCGGCATCTACCTGATGGCGAAGGGACTCGGAGCAGAACAGCATCTGAACCACATCATGCGCGACATGCGCGAGAACGCCGATGCGGCCATGGGGTCGTCGCTGTTGTGGGCGTTCACCATCTTCTTCTCCATCTTCGCGCTCGCTGAGGGATGGCGTGTCTATGGCGTGGCGATGGATTCCTACCCGGGTGCACTTGAACTCGTGCTGCTGGTGTTACAGGGTGCGCTCGCTTGGATAGTGCTCGCCTTCCTCGCGTTCGCGCTCTCATTGCTGGTGCTGCGTTGGAAGCGGGGCACGTTCAGTGGTAGAACGCTGCAGATCATCGCTTTCGGTATCGTCATCTGGACGCTGGCGAGCGCGACGCTCAGGGTATCGCTGAAGGTGCTGCAGGGTCAGGAGTACGGTTTCGAGCCTAGCCAGATCTGGACTGACTGGGACCTTGCCTTCTGGGCCATTCTGGGATTCTGGGTAGTACGCATCATCGTGCGCTCCGCAGCCGAACGGGATGAAACCGGACGCTACTGGGGCATCTGAGTTCGGACGCTTCTCGCCCATGTCGACTTAGAAGCCTTGAGATGGCGGCATTCCAGTCTGTGGCGGCTGCTGCACGAATGCTGGATGAACCGCACCCACA
>CALCOR010000097.1 GCA_937897085.1 uncultured euryarchaeote
CGGTGAGCGCGGTCTCTACAGCCGTTCGGTCTGGGAGCGGGCTCTGGAGCGCATACTCCAGATGCCGGTCGGAGAATTCGGTGAAGCCGTGGTGCTTGATTGGATGCAACGGCGGGAACAGTTTGGCGAGACATTGGAGGCGAATGCCGATGCTCACATCTTGCCCACCATGCAGAGTCACCTGCGCCATACCGAGGCACTGCATCATCTAGCGAATCGACTGGCGAAGGAAGACGACCTGCTGCTGCTCGTGGGTCGCGACTGGACGTCAGCCACCTCGTGGGGATTCGGGCAGTTCAATCTCAACCGGCTGTTGCGTGACGGTTGGCCTGGTTCAGAGGAGGAATGACCGATGGATGAGGAACCAGAGGTGCTTCCGCTGCTGCCAGAGCCTCCTGAAGAACCACCTCTGCCGGGAATCGTTCTGCTGGGTCGCTTCCAGCCGTTCCATCGCGGACACGCCTGGATGCTTGAACAGGCATTGAGCCATCCGGACTGCCCAACGGATATGCCGGTGCGCGTCGCGCTCGGCTCCGCCAATAAGCCGGAGGATCTAGCTAACCCGTGGAGCGCGGAGGAACGGGAGCAGATGGTGCGTGCCTGGGTCGCGGCACAGGCACCCCACGAGGAAGCGAGAGTGGAGGTCGTGGCCATACCCGACATCGATGATCCCCCCAACTGGGTAAAGCACGCGTCACGCTACCACGGAGGGCCCGGAATCATGTTCACCAGCGATGCTCCGACCGCTGAACTCTACGCCGCCGCCGACTGGCCGGTCGTGGGTGTCGAGTTGATGCAGCGTGAGGACTACGAGGGTTGGCGCATCCGCGACACCCTGCAGATGCTGTCGACCGTGGTCGAGCACGAGGTGGCCCTGGAGGTGGCGTGCGCGACGATTCCCGAGTCGGTGAGCAGGCTGATCATCGACAACGGCTGGCATGCGCGGCTGGCATTCATGGGTCTCCCAGTCGAACCTGTCGGGTGAGGTCGACCCCCTTTCGATTGCGCCCTTCAAATAGGGTCGAGTCCCATGGGTTCTCTGTTGGTCAACATGGGTGAATCAAACGGGAAGACAAAGGGTAAGAAAAGACAGGTTCAGGTGCTGAAGGAGTTGGTTTCCTCGGCGATAGACAGGGGATTGAACCACGAGGTGAATTCTTCATCGGGCCGCATCGCCTTCTATGAGGATGGGGTGGACGACACTTCTCCAGGCAGGGCGCGACAATGCTACGACGTCAAGGTGGTCAAACCCGAACTGGTCACCATCACCACTCGCATCACCCCTCCTGTGGATGGTCCTGAGCGCTCTCTCGGAGAGGTGTGCAACGAGTTCAACACGCGGGTGCGCATCGGTCGGCTGTTCCATTCCGACACCTCTGTCTACTTCTCACACTCACTGCACATCCAGAAGGACAGGAAGGTAGCCTGCGACACCTTCCACCACTGCCTTGAGGAGATGCAGTCTGTCACGCCCGACGTGCAGAATGTCATCGATGGTGGCGAGTATCCCTTCGATATCGACTGCTGCTGAATATCAGACTGTGCAGTTGCTCGATTCCCATTGCTGGGATTCGAGGTGTTGTCTGAGAGCAGCGACACGCTCGTTGTTCACCTCAAGATCGTAGGCGCCGATGCGTGACTGGGAGTGGATCCACACACCAGACTGGCCGTTGTCACAGTGGACGTGTACCAGCAGGTCGTCGGGGAAACGGAACATGAACGATCTGAACACGGAGTGGATGTATCCGACCTGCTCAGATTCAGTGAGAACGAGGGTGCGTGGTTCGGATTCAATCCACGCGAGCGCAGCAGCGAACACCTCCTCCTTGCTGGCGTTGAAGCGGAGTTCGCTCAGGTTGTCACCACGGTAGGGATTGGGAGCCAGCCTCGTGCAGTTCTGGGAATTCTCCGGACATTCAGTTGGGAATACGTCGATGGGTTGGTTGGGCGAACCTACGTAGATGAGCAACAGCGAGCCGATGTAGAAGGTGACCAGCGCCACTGCGAAAGTGCGCGACCTGCGCGATTCGCCCGCCCAGCGGCGGCTGCCACCGGACTCCTCCTCGTCGGCCATGAGGGGTGCTCACCGCCTCAATCTGAAGAGGTTACCACCACACGCGCAGGTCGCAACACCCTGTCGTGCAGCATGTAGCCGGTCTCGAGAACGTCGATGACTACCCCTGCTGGCTGCTCTTCGCTGGCAGGCAGCGTCGTGATCGCCTCGTGCAGGTTCGGGTCGAAAGGATGCCCAGCAGCCTCGATGATGGTAATGCCTTCCGCCTCGAGCGCAGTCCAGAACGACTGGCGTGTGAGTGAGATGCCCTGGACGATAGAGTCGTCCGTCTCTTCGGGAATCGCTTCGAGCGCCCGGTCGAGGTTGTCCAGAACCGGCAGCAGCCGATTGGCCAACGCTCTGCCACCGAACTTCAGTAGGTCGCCCCTCTCCTGAGAATGTCTGCGCCTCAGGTTGACTATGTCCGCATCGCGATAGGTCAACTCCGCTCTCGCCTGCGCCAATTCCCCGGTCAACTTCTCGATCAATTCATCGAGCGTCAGTTCGGGCTCCGCCTCGGCATCCACTTCGGGTCCAGCCTCTTCAGCATCCGCCTCAGCAGGTCGTTCCGCCTCGTCACTCATCAGAGCCGGCGACCTGCCCGACCTTCATCAAGCCGACGCCGGCGGTCGATGGTCGTTCAGCCAGACAAGACTGACTTCGAGTCGCTCGTAAGTCGGATGAACCTCGACCAGCGCGGCGGGAGCGGTGATCTCCTCAGCGATTTCCTCGGCGAGCAGCAACGGGACTTCGAGACGACCATTCTCGGCGTCCCAGCGCATCCACGCTGCGGGCAGGTCGAACTCTGCTACGATCTCGGCCATGTGGGCGTCAGCATCCTCGGGAGAGCAGTAGATGGAGCCGAACACGATGGTGCCATCCTCAGTGAGCTGCTCGTGAGGGCCGATGGTCGCTTCACCCCGGCGCAGGAAACGGCGGCGCAGTTGCCCTGAATCCTTGTAGGTGGACGTGCAGAATTTCAGTGTGTAACCGTATGGCGCGAAGTGTCGGTTCTCCTCTGCGTCGGGGAGGTTAGCGTTGGCGTGCTGGACTCGCGTTCGCATGCGCGTGGCCAGTTCAGCGGAGCCATCGGCTCCCGCTGTGAGTTCGTTAGAGATGTTGAATCCGCGGAGTTCCATGTTGTCGATGTTTCCGACGGTGATTTCGAGTTCGTTGAGGTTGAGGAAGGTGATCTGCGCATCGCGCAATTCCTCCAGAAGGGCGAGCAGTCTCTCTTCCTGGTCCGGCTCACAGGGGAGTTCCACCCCCGTCTTCATCCCCGCCTGTTCACACGCACCCATGATCTCCAGGTAGGGCTCGAGTTCGAGGTCGAGCAGGTGGAAGCGGATCTCGTCGAGGCCCGCGTCGGCCAATGCTGTTGCCTGCGCGGGCTGGAAGGCGATGCTCGTGTACATGTGGATGTGGTGCTGGCTCCCGAATTCCCGCTTCAGTTGACGAATCGATTCCAAGGTGCGCTCTCGGTCCATCATCGGGTCGCCACCGGTGATTCCGGTGCCTGTCGCGTTCATCGCCTGAGCTTCCTCGAGCACGGCTTCCCAGTCGTCGGGGTCGCAGCGGCGCTCGTTGGCGTAGATGTAATCGATCTCACGCCGGTTCTCAGAGAGTGGGCAGTAGTCGCACTTCCAGTGGCACTTCCCGGTCACGAACAGCACCATCTTCGAGCCCTGCTGGCACTGCAGGCAGCCCTCGGTGTCCTCGCACGAGGGTGGCTCGACGAGGTCGGGCAGCGACGCCACGTGAAGTTGGATGCTCACTGTCTCACCGAGTCGGTCGGGACCGCGTTCCCGCTTCAAGCCGTCGCTCGCAGCAAGGCGGCTTCCAGCAGCCAGCGATGGAACGTGGGATCATCAGATAGTTCGGGATGGAATGTGAGCGCCAATCTGGCACCATTGCGGACACCCACCACCTCTTCCTGATGGGTCGCGACGATCTTGTCCTTCGCGCTGATGTCGGCGAAGCGGGGAGCGCGGATGAAGACGCCTGGGAAGGTGTTTGAATCACCGACTCCGGAGATTCCGAGTTCGGCTTGGAATGAGTCCTGTTGGCGGCCGTAGGCGTTGCGATCGATGCTCGAATGGATGAGTGGTTCACCACCATCTTGGGGGTCAGCGAGCAGAATCACACCGGCGCAGGTGCCCAGCACCGGCAGCGTTGGGTCGGCACGCATCCAGGCGAACAGGGCAGGTAGAAGCCCACTGCCCTCGGCTCCTCCAGTGAGTCGCATCGTGGTGGTCTCTCCGCCGGGCAACACAATCGCCTCAGGCTGGCAGGCGAACAGGTCGGCGTCGGTGCGCAGTTCATGCAGTTCGAGTTCGACACCGGCCTGTTCGGCGGCTCTCTTCAGGGCCGTGGCGTGCACGTGGCGAGCGCCTTGGAGCATCACGAGGCCGATTCGCACCATGGGAGTGCGTCGAGCCGCTGTGAAATGAACCCACCTCTCGTCTGCCGATGCACTCAAAGACCGGTGCTGCGGCCCTCGGGTCGATGTCGGGCAGGGCTCGCATCCACAATTTCGGCGCCGGGCCGGCGGTGCTGCCGCTGTCAGTGGTCGAGGAGTGTCGTGACGCGCTGCCGAACCTTTCGCAGAGCGGATTCGGCCTGCTGGAGGTATCTCACCGCAGCCCGACCTTCCAGAACGTGGTCGACTCGGCGATGGCGCGGGTCAGAAGGACTCTCTCTGTTCCTGAAGATTACACTGTGCTGTTCCTGCAGGGCGGCGCCTCGCTGCAGTTCTACATGACTGCACTCAACCTGCTGCGCCCGGGAGAGCAGGCGGACTACCTGGTGACCGGGGGGTGGTCACAGAAGGCGCTCAAGGAGGCGAAGCGGGTCGGGGATGCGCAGGCGATCTGGGATGATTCCGTGAACGGATTCAGAAGCGTGCCTCAGGTCGGTGAGTACGCCGTGCGTGACGACGCAGTCTATCTCCACTATACGTCGAACAACACTCTCTACGGGACCCAGTTCCACCATCTGCCGGACAGTGAAGGCAAGTTGCTGCTGCTCGATGCGAGTTCAGACATCGCCGGCGTGCCGTGCGACATCGCCGCTCACGACCTCATCTATGCCGGCGCGCAGAAGAATCTCGGACCCTCAGGGGTGACTCTGGTGATCCTCTCTCCCCGGGCTCTCTCACGGGTCGGTGATGACCTTCCCACCATGCTCGACTACAATGTCCACGCC
Organism: uncultured euryarchaeote; assembly: GCA_937897085.1. Classification (GTDB taxonomy): domain Archaea; phylum Thermoplasmatota; class Poseidoniia; order Poseidoniales; family Thalassarchaeaceae; genus JAKUTA01. The sequence continues at coordinate 5,258 of CALCOR010000097.1, forward strand.
AGCAAAGGCTCGCTGTTCAACACACCCAACACCTTCGGCATATTCGTGCTCGACCGGGTGTTCAACTGGCTGGAGGAGAACGGCGGATTGGAAGGCTCGATAGCGCGAAATCAGGAGAAGTCAGGGCTGCTGTATGCGGAACTCGACAAGACGGACTTCTGGAGGCCACACGCCGATGAGGGTTCGCGTTCCGTGATGAACGTCACGTGGTTGATCCATGACGACGCCTTGGAGCCGGTCTTCCTGGCGGAGGCAGAGGCTGCCGGCATGGGTGGCCTGAAGGGACACAGGAGCGTGGGAGGCATCCGCGCCAGCCTCTACAATGGCTGTCAGTTGGATAGCGTGCAGGCGCTCATCTCTTTCATGCACCAGTTCGAATCGAATCATCGATGACTCGCCACAAGGCGTCAGGTCACATCAGACGCCGTGTGGCAGCCAGATGTTCTTCACGTGGGTCGCTGCTCTGAGAAACTCTTCGTCGGCGGCGTTGGTATCGGCGTTCCAGACTCGCTTCATGTTGCCCGTGCTGGCCACCTGCACCTCGGCGATGTCGCCAGCGCCGGACCAGATGGCGTCGACTCCGTCGTGCTCTGCGAGCGTCTGTGTGATCTCATCTCTCACTCCGGTGACGATGTTCAGCACGCCTCCGGGAAGGTCGGAGGTCTCCAGTACCTGATAGATGTCGGTGGCCGCCAGCGGGTGCGCCTCTGAAGGAATGGCGACCACGGCGTTGCCCATGGCTAGCAGTGGCGCCACCAGCCGGGTGAATCCGTGCAGCGGTCGTGAATCGGGGCAGATGACGCCGACGACTCCGAGCGCCTCGTTGAGGGCGAGCACAAGTCCGTGCATCGTCGTCTCGTGCACACGTCCATCGTACTTGTCGCACCACGCCGCCCAACGGAACCACTCAGCGACCGCGTCGGCAACCTCAGCCTCCGCGGTCTCGCCATCACAGCCGGTCATGCTTGAGATCCTGCTCGCGAATTCCTCGCTGCGCTGTTCGAGGTTCTCGGCGATGTAGTAGAGCACCTGTGCGCGTGAGTGGGCGTTCACACCTGCCCAGCCGGTCGCCTTGGTGGCTGCAGCCACGGCATCGCGGATGTCCTTGCGGTTACCGCGGCCGACCTGTCCACCGGCAACGTCCAACGAATAGCCGCCATCCGGGCGCTTCTGCTTGCCGCCGATGTACATCTTGGCCGTGCGGTCGATATCTCCTGAGCCGCCATTGCCTGCCGGTGCGGGAGCGTCTGCTTCTGCGGTAGCGACTGCTGCGGGAGCCTCGTGAGCACCTGTGGGTCGCATGTAGGCGTGCATGCCTTCGATACCACCCTCTCGGCCGAAGCCGGACTCACGGTAGCCACCGAAGCCGGAGTTGGCGTCGAACTGATTGGTGCAGTTCACCCAGATCGTGCCCGCGCGAATCGCCCTTGCCACCTCGAGCGCCGTGTCGAGATCTTGACTCCAGACGCTGCCGGCCAGCCCATAGCGGGTGTTGTTGGCGAGCGCGATCGCCTCTTCGTGGGAGCGGAAGGTGAGCGAGACCAGCACCGGGCCGAAGATCTCCTCCTGAACGATGGTTGAA